>CAZJXN010000068.1:15755-27416 GCA_964549655.1 uncultured Saprospiraceae bacterium | reverse complement strand
ATTGCGGCGGAAGCGAGTGTAGGCGGCAATGGTATTTTCTTGCTGCGCCGCTGCCCAGTCGCGGGCTTCGTTTTGCTTTAAATGGAAATAAAATTCACCGCCCAAATGCCCGACGTCTTGAATCGGCTCATAACGAGGCGTTTGTTTGGCATTGGCGACTACGCCTAGTCTCACTCTATCCCAAAGTGTGGTGGCACTGAGTTCAGTATTAGTATTGGCGGATAATTGTGTGAGCAGGCTTGTGGCAAAAGGACTATTGAAACCATGCATGCCGTCGGAGACCACCTCGTTGCGCCCAGCGGTCATGATACAACGCGAAGGAATGTTATAAAATCGCTGCCAAGCGTCGCTCGCATTGCGGGTAGAAAAAAGTGATCCAGCGAAACAAGCATCAATAATACCCAAAACATGTCGGGCTTTGGTGAGACTTTTTATAAAATGTGTTACCTCTTCATTTGGCAAATAGGAGCCGCGTTTATTCTTTTGCGCATCCGCGGGAAGCCAGTAACCTCTATTGTCTAACAATTCACCATGACCGGAGTAGTAAAAGATGAGGTTCGCAGCATGCTTATCCTTTTGAATATTATCAACGAGTTGGTCAAAGCAGTCCAGTATCGCATCCTTTGTAGCGTCCTCATTGTACAATTCAATCGTGTTGCTTTCATCAAAATTGTAGCGCCCCCATAGCGTATCTCGCACCGCTTTCGCATCGCGCACGGCATTGTTTAGCGGAGTAAATCCTTTGTTATAATTATCAATACCAATAATTAATAGCCAGTTGTTACCGCTGGGCTTATCAGTTTGAGATTGGGAATCGTGTTCGCGTCCGGCTTTGCTGCTCAAGGTTTCGAGGTTTATTATATGATTGCCAAAAGTAAACAAAGGCATTCATATAAACAATAAATGCGAATATCGGGTTAACCCCGACGGGGTGATATATTTATAGACAATTGACAATCAACGGGTTTTGAACCCCGACGGGGTGACACATTATACGTAAATAGTGTCACCCCGCTGGGGTTCAAAGTAAATTTTGTCGGTTTTTTTATAAATATGCCACCCCGTCGGGGTTAATTCCATTCATTTGAAGGGGTTTTTGACCATTTTTAACCCGATATTCGCATAATAAAGCATTATTTATCTTTAGCAGCAAAAGCTACGCCTTCGTACAAATCTTTGATAGCAATGGAAATGCCTAAGTCGGTCAATTCAATTACATCAGTAGGATTCATATAATAAGAGAAGCGCCATTCGTCGGCGCGGCGGGAGTAAACTTCTACCAAATATTCGCTTTGGCTAATGATAAGGTAGTGTTGGAGCGAGGGCAGTTGCGTGTATTCCAACAATTTTGTGCCTTGGTCGGTTGGAGCCGAGTTTTTAGAAGTGACTTCCGCGAGTAAAATGGGTTGGGTGATGGCGTGGGTATCGGTCAGGGAAGCCGTTTCAGTCATTGCCACATCTGGGTAGCGATAAATGCCATTCACATCTATGATAAGACGCACATCATGTGCGACAACTGTGAAACCTTTACCGTGTAGGGCTTGTCGCAACAAAAAGGCAAGGTTGAGACAAATTACATTAGCAATGATAGATTCTCCGGGCATGGGGATTCGTTTTCCGTGTACAAATTCGTGGCGAACCTCCGCCGTATTTTCCAGCGCGAGGTATTCTTCTACCGTATATTTCTTTTCTGCGGTGGCAACCATGATAAAAACTGTTTTATAAATAAAAAACAATTGCAAAATACAACAAGTTCTTTTCCAAAACAACAAAGCCGTCAGACGAGTACTCCCCACCTGACGACTTTTCCAGTATTATTTATAGTACTTAGTTCTCTCTGCTTTTTTCAACCACAAGGTGCACCAAGTTTTTCACAAAGGACACCAGAATAACTTGGCGCTCTCTGCGAAAACCTCTGCGTCCTCTGCGGTAAAAAAAATGCTATACGGGCAACATCAGCACATTAGCACATCAATCCACATTATCATGCAAAAACGAATTCCCTTCGCGGAAACGCGGCTCTTCCTCGTCCCCAATCGTCCATTTCGAGTAGGTGTACTCCGCCGAGTGCGGCACGTCCTCTAAACTCACACTTCGCCGCAAGTATGCCGGTTCATTTTCCAATTCAATCACACTTTGCGGGTTGCTGAGTTTCACGCGGTTGGTGCGCAATTGTTCGCGGCGTTGGGTTTCCATTTCCTGCTGACGCTTGCGCTCGGCATCTTGGCGAATTTTTTCCTCGTCGCTGATGTATGGCTCTTGGTAGGAGTAACTATTGCGATGAATCTTGCGTACCGACTCATTAATATCGTCAAACTCAATGGTTTTAGAACTACGTGGCTTGTCATTGTCATCGTCAAAACCGATGTCTCGCAGGTAATTCTTTTTCACTTCCGGTTGTGGCGATTGTTGTTGCTGCTGTGGTCGGCGCTGCTCATCTTCATCCAATGAAACGACGGTACGTTCATTTGCCGGTTCCTTGCGTGCGGGCGGCGTATGAATGCGTTCAAAACCTGTGGCAATGACGGTCACGCCTACTTTATCGCCAAGCGATTCATCATAACAATTTCCCCAAATCAAATCCGTCCCAAAGCCCGCTTCTTCCTGCACGAATTCTGTGATTTCAAAGATTTCATCCATCGTCACTTCCTTCGAGCCGGAGGTGATATTCAACAAAATATGCTTCGCTCCCCGAATGTTATTTTCTTCTAATAAAGGAGAATGCAATGCCTCATCCACGGCACGTTTGGCGCGGTCGTCGCCCGCAGCGGAAGCGGTACCCATGATGGCTACGCCGCTGTTGCGCATGACGGTATTCACATCTTCAAAGTCCACATTCACATAACCCGGTACAGTGATAATCTCCGCGATGCCTTTGGCAGCCGTCGTCAAAATATTATCCGCTTTGGAAAAAGCATCCGTCACCGACAAATTGCCATATATCTGCCGCAGTTTATCATTCGATACAATGATGAGCGTATCCACATTTTTTTTCAATTCTGCCAAACCGTCGAAGCCCTGCGTTATGCGACGTCGCCCTTCAAAACTGAATGGCAATGTAATAATCGCCACCGTCAAAATATCCATTTCTTGGGCTAATTTCGCAATAATCGGTGCCGCGCCCGTGCCTGTACCACCGCCCATGCCCGCCGTGATAAAGAGCATTTTGCAATTATTTTCCAAATAGCGGCGCACCTCCTCAATGGATTCCTCGCACGCGAGTTTCCCGATATTTGGCTTTGAACCCGCCCCACGCCCCTCCGTGAGATTCGGACCCAAATGAATCTTAGTTGGCACCGGACTCACGTCCATCGCCTGGTGGTCGGTATTGCAAATCGCAAAATCAACCCCTACGATGCCCTGTTTGTACATGTGCATCACGGCATTGCTACCGCCGCCCCCTACGCCGATGACTTTGATAATCGGGCTTTCGTCTTTTGGCAAATCGAATAACATACGCTTGTTTTTTAGAGTAGAGGACGCTCCCTGCAATCAGCTTCCCCTTGAATGTGTTATGGAATTAGTATCAGTTTTTTTAGATGCCAGATTTTTAGATGCCAGATGCCAGACCGCTATAACGTGTGTCTGGAATCTAAAAATCTGGCATCTGGCATCTTCTCTTACAAATTAGCATCCGGCTCCGCCTCAAACCACTCTTTCGTTTTGCGGAAAATATTGTCAAACCACTTGCCGCCGCTTGGTTCTGCTATTTCTTCCTCTTTCTCAACCTTAGCCTCCATCTTAGCCTTAACCTCTGCCTCTACGGTATCTGTTTTTATCTTGCCTTTTTCTACTTCTTCAATGCCTTTCATCAACAAGCCAATCGCGGTAGAATACACTGGACTGCTCAACTGCCCTTGATAGCCGTGCGCCAGCCGCTCAATCGGTACACCGATGCGCGTGGTCATGCCGGTATGATATTCCGACAATTTTTCAATATGATTCAATAACGCGCCGCCGCCGGTGAGGACGATTCCGCCAATCAACTTACGCTCGTAGCCAGAGCGTTTAATTTCCCACAGCACATAATCCAACACCTCTTCCACTCGCGCCTGAATAATTCGAGCCAAATTTTTCTCGGAAATTTCCTTCGGGTCACGTCCTTTCAAACCCGGAATCGTGATGATGCGATTGTCATACACTTCCTCCGCCAGTGCCGAGCCAAATTTTACTTTCAGTTTTTCTGCTTGTGGCAACATTACACTACAACCCTCTTTTATGTCCCGAGTTATTACATTCCCACCAAAAGGAATGACCGCCGTATGGCGAATAATTCCATCATGAAAAATCGTAATATCCGTAGTTCCACCGCCAACATCTACCAATGCTACGCCTGCTTCTTTTTCTTCTTCGCTCAACACGGCAGTAGCCGAAGCAATGGGTTCCAACATCATGCTGGCAACGCGCAAACCTGCACGCTCCACGCAACGTTGAATATTATTAGAAGCCGTAATCTGACCCGTTATAATATGAAAATTTGCTTCCAAACGAACGCCTGACATCCCAATCGGGTCCAATATACCTTGCTCATTATCAACGGTATATTCTTGCGGAATGACGTGCAAAATCTTATCGCCCGGCGGCAACACCAACTTATACATATCGTTGATGAGTCGGTCAATGTCGCGCTGGCTGATTTCCGTGTGGTCGTTGTCGCGCGTGAGGATGCCCCGATGCTGCAAACTCTTGATGTGCTGCCCGGCAATGCCGACGTGTACATTCTTGAATTCCAAGCCCGACGCGCGTTTCACGATGGCAATCGCCTCCGTAATCGCATTCACGGTTTTTTCAATATTGGACACCACGCCGCGGAGCACCCCTTCGCTCTCCACTTTGCCAATGCCAAGGACTTCCAGTTTGCCGTGTTCATTTTTACGACCCGCGAGTGCGCATACTTTCGTCGTGCCAATGTCCACCGCTACGACTACATCCGATTTAAAAGCATAGTTTTCGTTCATAATACGTTTTTTTGAGATGCCAGATGCCAGATTATTAGATGCCAGACGCACGTTACGAAAGTCTGGTATCTGGTATCTTTTAATCTGGCATCTATTTACCTTTTCTCACATACAACTTGTCCCTTATATTTCACACTTATCGTGCGATACTTTTGCCAACCTTCGTACGGCATTCCTTCTTGATAAAATATTTTTAAGTTTTCTAATTTTTCATTTACATTTGAATAATTGCCAAATAATATTTTTTGGTCGCCTACTTTTGGAATGAGTGTGAACTCGCCGATGTTATTCACATAAATTTGCTCTATCAAAGGCTTAAAAAACTCGTCTGCCAAAATCAAATTTGATAAGTCGAATACTTCTTTCAAGCGATTCTTTTTGCGCTTTATAAAATTCGGGTCGTGCGGCGGCAAATTTCCAGTTGCTACCAATACCCGCGCCGCAAAGTGTGGCGACAGCGGCATTTTATTGCCTTTTTTATCCAAATAATAATTCAGTCCATTGTTGTCAATAATGCGCAAAACGGGTTCGCGCTGCGCAATTTTTATATTCACAATACTCCGTGAATCTATGTACACATCGGCGTCAATCACAAACGGGTCTTCCTCCAGCACGCGCTCAATGCGCTCCACATCAATGGTACTCAAAGGCAATCCTTCCAACTGCGTCCCAAAACTCCGCTCGATTGTAAGCTCCACTTCCTTCTGACTAATAAGCGCATTGCCGTCTTCCAAACTTTGAATATTCACCACCACATCCTCCACGAGACTTGAATCCCGCCGCTCCACCGCCGAGAAAATAATGGCAACGGAGAAGAACAAAGCCAGCAGCCACGAGGCGCGTCTGAGAGTGATATTTAAGTCTTGTTTATTCATTGCATTTTTGTAATAAAGCTTTAGAACATTTCTGACGCTACAGTACACTGACAATTATGATTTCTATGATTTAGACTGATTTTTATAAACATAAATAATCTTAAATATCATAAAAAATAGGTGTCCTATCAAGTGGTGCGCGCATCTAACATCTTTCTAATCGGCTCTACCATTGTATCAATATCTCCCGCTCCAATCGTCATCAATACCTCTATATCATAACTTTTCAATATTTCCAACAAATTTGATTTTGTTACTAATTGCTTCTTTGGATTATTCATTTTATTAAAAATAATATCCGACGTTACTCCGTCAATCGGCTTTTCCCGTGCCGGATAAATGTCCATCAGCAATATTTCATCCAAACCATCAAGCGCTTCCGCAAATCCATCCACAAAATCACGCGTGCGCGAGTACAAATGCGGTTGAAAAATGCCCGTCACTTTTCGATTCGGAAACAAAGCTTTTGCCGCGCCAATTGCTGCTTTCAACTCGGTCGGATGATGTCCGTAATCGTCAATAAACACCGTCTTTTCGGTGCGGATAATAAATTCAAAACGTCGTTTAATCCCTTTAAAACTCAACAATCCTTCTCGAATACTTTCTGGCGTTACTCCTACTTGTAGCGCAATCGCAATCGCCGCTGTCGCATTTTCTACATTATGTCGTCCCGGTATTGGAAATCTTATATTGTCAATTGTAAAATCTGGACTTTTAAAATCAAAAACAAAATGACCGTCTTCCACCCGCAAATTCTCTGAACAATAATCACCACCATCCACACCAAAACTCCGAACTACTTGACTGTCAAAATATTGCATCCAACTATGCTGCACATATAATGTTCCAGTCACTTGTTTAGCGAAAGCTAAATAACCCGTATCATGGATGGAATCCACGTCGCCATAAATATCAAGATGGTCAGGGTCCATGCTCATAATCGCCGCCACTTCCGGGTGCAATTGTAAAAAAGAACGGTCATATTCATCGGCTTCCACCACCACCCAATCGCTCTTGCCCTGCACAAAATTCGACTGAAAATTCTGCGCAATTCCACCCAAAAAAGCCGAAGCGTCCACGCCACCCGTGCGCAACAAGTGCGTCAACAGTGAAGAAGTTGTCGTTTTCCCGTGCGTCCCACCGATAGCGATGCACCGCCGATGCTGACTGATGATGCCGAGCACTTCTGCCCGTTTCTTTACTGGAATCCCTTGATTCAAAAAATATTGCAACTCCGCGTGTTCCTTTGGCACGGCGGGTGTCCATATTACTAAATCCACTCCTTGCGGGATTTTCATTACATCCTCATTATAATGGATTTGCATTCCTTCTTCGACCAACGTTTTGGTCAAAGTCGTTTCTGTCTTGTCGTAGCCGTACACTTCTGCTCCCAATCCTTTGAAATAACGGGCTATCGCACTCATTCCAATTCCTCCGATGCCTACAAAATATATGCGCTTTAGATTGTCAATATTCATATTTGTATCGTGAGTGGTGAGTGGTGAAAGGTGAAACGCCTAAACGTGTCCTCTTACCTCTCCCGTTTTACCTATCACTTTTCACCTCTTACGAGGTTCAACACTTCCTTTGCTATCTCCTCCGCCGCATTCGGCTTCGCTAATTTTTGAATATTAATTGCTAATTTCTGTTTTACAAAATTGTCATCATCCAATAACTGCAAGGCTGCTGGAATCATTTTCACTTTGGCATCTGCGTTTTTTAATAAAATAGCCGCGTCTTTTTCTACGAGTGCCATTGCATTTTTCGTCTGATGGTCTTCTGCCACGTTTGGAGAAGGAATCAAAATCGCTGGTTTTCCAACTAAACATAACTCCGAAATCGTCAACGCGCCCGCGCGACACACGACCACATCCGCCAGCAAATACGCCAAATCCATCCGGTCAATGAACGCGCTGATTTTGACGTTTGGAAGTTTGGAAGTTTCGGAGTTTTGATACTCATCCACATAAAGGCTTCCGCATTGCCAAAGTATTTGTACGTCTGGTCTTTGTTGCAACCACTCTGTACTTGCTGCCATCGCTTCGTTTAGCGTTTTTGCACCGAGGCTTCCGCCGAAAAGGACGATTGTTTTTTTCGTTACATCCAGCTTAAAATTTGCTGCCGCTTCTGCTTTGCTCGCCGTTACATTTATCAAGTCGCTCCGCACCGGATTGCCGGTTTGAATCAACTTGCCTTTCGGAAAATAGCGTTCCATTTTATCATACGCCACGCAGATTTTTTCTACGCGCTGTGCCAGCAAGCGATTGGTCGCACCGGCATAAGAATTTTGCTCTTGAATCAAAGCTGGAATGCCCATTTGGTTTGCCATTTGCAAGGTCGGACCGCTCGCGTAACCGCCAACGCCGATTGCTACATCCGGTTGGAAGCGTCTTAAAATGCGCCGCGCTTTAGCCAAACTGCTCAACAATTTCAAAGGAAACAGCAGGTTTTGTGTCGTCAATTTTCGCTGAAACCCGCTTATCCACAACCCTTCGATGGGGTAGCCCGCTTTCGGGACTTTTTCCATTTCCATTCTGCCCTGTGCACCGACGAATAAAATTTCGGCATCCGGCTTTATTTTTTTAATCGCATTGGCTATTGCAATGGCAGGAAAAATGTGTCCGCCTGTGCCGCCTCCGCTGATGATTACTTTTAGTTTATTGACCATTTATTTAGCATTAGATTTACTAAATCTCAAAAATTTAGCAAATCTATCATCATTAACCCTCTTTTGCTTCCATATATTTACTTACACTCAATAAAATGCCGAGCGAAATACAGGTAAAAATAAGCGATGTACCGCCCATACTCACCATCGGTAGCGTCAAACCTGTGACCGGCACGAGATTCACATTTACAGCGATATTAATAAAAGCTTGTAATACCAAACTTATAGAAATGCCCATCGCCAGCATCGCGCCAAACGCTTTGGAACTCTTCGTGACCAATCGCGCCGCTCGAAAAAAGAGCATGACGTACAGCAAAATCAAGACTAAGCCGCCGAGAACGCCATATTCTTCACAGATAATGGAGTAAATAAAATCGGAATACGGCGATGGCAGGTAGTTCCGTTGCACACTATTCCCCGGTCCATCCCCAAACCATTGCCCGTTCGCAATGGCGATTTTAGCTTGTTGCACTTGATAGCCGCCGTCGGGATTGTTCATAAATTCATCTACCCGAGAGCGCCAGGTGTCGCGCCGTATTACATCTGGAAAATATTCACTGATTAAAATTAAAAATGAAAAAACCATTACACCCAACATGATAAGTAATGCAATATATTGTAATCCGACTCGTCCGACAAACATCATCAAAACGCACGTAACCAATAGCACGATGGCGGTTGAGAGATTCGCAGGTGCAATCAAACCGCAAATCAGCAAAATGGGCGCGATAATGGGTACAAAAGCACTTTGAAAATCCTTGATATACTCCTGTTTTGTTGAAATTGCTTTTGCTACAAAAATCAGGAGTGCCAGTTTTGCAAAATCAGAGGTTTGAAAAGTCAAGCCAATCAACGGCACCTGAATCCAACGACGTGCGTCATTTATATCCGGCTGGAATGCAAGTGTCGCAAATAATAATGGGATGCTCAACACCAGTAAATATGGCGCCCACACGCGCAAACGTTGATAATTTAATAAATGAAATAGGTAGGTTATCAGTAGACCTGCGCCCAAAATCACGGCGTGTTTTACCAAAAAAGATTCGGTATTGCCACTTTTTTCTTTATATGCCAAAGTGCCCGTCGAACTATACACCGCCAGTATGGAAAATACCGCCAGTATCGCCACAATCGCCCAAATAGCGCGGTCGCCTCTTAATTCTGCTTGTAATCTGGCTGTGAATGTTGACATTTTTTCTATTGTGTTAATGTGTTTGTGTTTTCATGTGTTCGTGTAAGTAATGTGAAGACAAGAACACATGAATACTTGAACACATTTATTACTTCTATTTCAATTTCATTACTTCCGCTTTAAACTGATTGCCTCTATCTTCATAATTTTTAAATAAATCAAAACTTGCGCAAGCTGGGGATAACAAGACGACATCGCCCGATTGCGATAATTCTTTTGCCATTTCTACTGCTTCTTTTGCGCTGCTTGTTTCTATGATATCGTCTATAATTTCTACAAAAACATCTATAATCTTACTATTGTCCACGCCCATGCACACGATTGCTTTTACTTTTTCTTTTACAAAATGTAATAACGGCTCATAATCATTTCCTTTATCTTGTCCACCGACAATCCAAACAATCGGTTTGGTCATGGCTTGCAACGCGTAGAAAACGGAGTCCACATTGGTGGCTTTACTGTCGTTGATGTACTCGACGCCGTCAATCGTAGCGACTAACTCCATGCGGTGCGGCGCGTTGATAAAGGTTTCTAAGCCTTTTTGAATCGCGTCGTCCGTGACCCCCAGCGCTTTTGCCGCATGAATGGCGAACAGAGCGTTCATGTAATTGTGTTTGCCTTTCAAGGTTGTGCGGCTCATATCAAATGTGGACTTTTCCACTTGTAATAATTCCCCATCAATAATTTTTTCAGAAATTGCTATACCCTTTGGTGTAAGCGTTATATCTTCCAAATGATAAACAATATTTTCATTATCAATATTATATAAAAACATATCGTCTACTTGCTGATTTTTAATTATATTAAATTTAGAATTCGTATAATTTTCTAATTTATAATCATAGCGATCCAAATGGTCAGGTGTAATATTTAAAATCATACTGATATTTGGACGAAAATCTATGATATTATCCAATTGAAAACTGCTGATTTCCAGCACGTAATACTTCTTCGGAACTTCCGTCAATAATCTTGCAAAACTGTACCCAACATTGCCACCCATTGCTACGTCAAAGCCTGCCGTTTGTAATAAGTGATAAGTTAACTTTGTCGTCGTCGTCTTGCCGTTGCTACCCGTGATGCCAATGATGACAGCATCTCCCGCATATCGCGCTGCAAATTCAATCTCCGAAATCACTGGAATTCCTTTTTCTAATGCTGCTTTTATAATTGGTACTTTATCAGGAATACCGGGGCTTTTTATGATTTCGTCGGCTTGCAATATTTTTTCAAAACTGTGCTCGCCTTCCTCATAAGGAATCGCGTTTTCGATTAACTCTTTTTTATATTTATCAAGAATCAGACCTTTGTCCGACACAAATATTTCAAACCCTAATTTTTTTGCTAATAATGCCGCTCCTACTCCACTTTCGCCGCCGCCTAAGATTATTGTGTTCGTGGGTTGGTGTGTTCGTGTGTTCATTTTTTGTGTTCGTATGTTCAGGTGTTCTTGTCTTCACATCCCTTACACCGCTTGGGTGAACACATGGGTACAAGAACACTTGAACACAATCTTACTTTTCTTTATTATCTAAATATCGTATCAACGCTAGTGTAAAATTTCGAGCCTTATCTACCCTTGCATGTAATTCTTTAATTACTTCTTGGTCAAGGTATTTTAAATCTTCAAAAACATATAACATACTCTTTACTTCAGCGGCAGAACTTTGGGCGATATCAAGAAAGCGTTTAAATTCCTTATCGTGATACCGAGCAAAACCCTCGGCAATATTATTCATTACTGACAAAGCTGCTCTTTTAAATTGTGATTTGGAGTCCCAATCTCTTACAAAAGCACCCTCTTGGGAAACAGTAAAAACTTGTCGCACCAATTCCCGTGCCGCTTTCCAGCACTCCAATTCTTCAAATTTTGTGACTTTCATGTGTGTAAACTGTGTTTTTGTAAAATTGTGTTCTTGTATTTATGTGTTCATGTGTTCTTGTATTTATGTGTTCATGTGTTCTTGT
>CAZJXN010000068.1:0-15655 GCA_964549655.1 uncultured Saprospiraceae bacterium | reverse complement strand
TTCTTGTATTTATGTGTTCATGTGTTCTTGTATTTATGTGTTCATGTGTTCTTGTATTTATGTGTTCATGTGTTCTTGTGTACGTAATGTGAAGACAAAAACACATGAACACTTGAACACAACTATCTAATTTTGAGAGTAATAATTGTAATAACTGCCAGCAAAACCCCTACTATCCAAAACCTTGTTACAATTTTCACCTCGTGCATATTACTTTTTTGATAATGATGATGTAATGGTGACATTTTAAAAATCCTGCGACCCTCACCATACTTACGTTTAGTGTATTTAAAATAAGTTACTTGTATAATAACCGATAAACTTTCTACCAAAAAAATGCCGCACAACACCGGAATCAAGAGTTCTTTTCGTAATAAAATCGCCATCGCTGCAATGATGCCGCCAAGTGTCAAACTGCCCGTATCGCCCATAAACACTTGCGCCGGAAACGCATTGTACCACAAAAACCCGATGCACGCACCCACCAAACACGCCGCAAAAATCACCAACTCGCCCGAACCCGGCAGGTACAAGATGTTGAGATAATTCGCGGCAATCGCATTCCCGGACACGTAGGCAAAAATGCCCAGCGTGAACGCAATGATGCCCGAAACGCCCGTCGCCAGTCCGTCCAAACCATCTGTCAAATTCGCTGCATTCGACACCGCCGTGACGATAACAATCACGATGGGAATGAAAAGCAGCCACACCCATTTTTCTGCCGCTTGGCGTTGTAGCGGTAGTAACCAACTGTAATCCAAGTGATTATCTTTCAAAAATGGTACGTTCGTGATGGCAGCTTTATAATCGCCTCGGCATATTTGACCACCGTTTTGTGACAAGACGCAAGTCGTGTCGCCTATCCTGTAATTTTCGGTGATACCGAGTTCCTTTGCTTCATTTACCTCCATACGTACCACTACGTCATCATTTACCAGCATCGTTATGCCGATAATTAGTCCCAATCCGACCTGTCCGGCTATTTTAAACCAACCTTTCAAGCCTTCTTTATTTTTTAAAAAAACCTTGATATAATCGTCCAAAAAGCCAATCATTGCCATGAAAACGGTGGAGACGATGAGTAATATGATATACACATTATCCAACCGCGCTAATAGCAGACAGGGTACTAAAATTGCTAATATGATGATCACACCGCCCATTGTCGGCGTGCCTTTTTTTTGTATTTGTCCTTCCAAGCCGAGTTCGCGTACCGTTTCGCCGATTTGTTTGCGTTGCAAATATTTAATAATACGGCTTCCAAATATCATGGAAATAATTAACGATAAAATAACTGCCGCTCCTGCCCGAAACGAAATGTACTGGAACAAACCTGCGCCCGGAAAATTTTCAAAAACCTTTTCAAGCCACTCGAAGAGATAAATTAACATCGTTTTCTTGGTTTGATGATGAAGTGCTAAAAATTGCACTCAAAAGTAAAAATTCCTAAACTGAAAACGCCATCGAGTTGCTCTTTTTAATACGCTTGTTGCTTGCCCTTTTAGCATAATTGGAACGCGGATGACACGGATTTAGCGGATTCACGCGGATTTTCCTTTTTAACTGCAAATTAGATAGTGCTAATAGAGAAAAAATCCGCGAAAATCTGTGTCGTCCATGTTGTCCGCGCTCCAATTAATGTCGCTTGTGCGCGAAACAAGATAAGATGTGCCAGACTTTTGAAGTGCGGCACATCTATTGCAATTCTGCTTTCAGAATTTCTTTATCATCGAATGGATGCTTTACGCCATTGATATCCTGATATTTTTCGTGTCCTTTGCCGGCAACCAAAATAATGTCGCCGTTTTGGGCAATCCGACACGCGGTTTTGATGGCTTGTTTTCTATCTGAAATTATCAAAACTTTACTTTCTGCATTTTCTGGAATACCAACTTCCATATCTTTGAGAATGGCTTCCGGCGATTCCGTTCTGGGATTGTCAGAAGTTAGAATCGCTTGGTCGCTGAGGTTGCAAGCAATTTTTGCCATCTCTGGGCGCTTGGTTTTGTCGCGGTCGCCGCCACAGCCTACGACGGTGATGATTTTAGAGTTTGCTTTGCGCAATTGTCGAACGGTTTCCAGCACTTTTTCGAGTGCGTCGGGCGTGTGCGCATAATCTACAATTCCCAGTATTTGACGTTGTGGATTAAAAATATAATCGAATCGTCCTTCCGCCGTTTCTACGTTACTCAACGCAGTTAAGACTTCACTTTTGTCCTGTTGTAATAAAATCGCGGTCGCGTAAACTGCCAATAAATTGTAAGCATTAAATTCTCCAATCAAGCGTCCATGAAAATCTGCGCCGTCCAATTCTAATCGCAAACCGAGCAAGCTATTTTCCAAAATTTTCGCCCGAAAATCCGCAATGCGGTGCAAACTGTACCGTTGAATGTCGGCTTTTGTATTTTGCATCATCACGTCGCCGCGCTTGTCGTCTACATTTGTGAGGGCAAACGCGGTTTTTGGCAAGTTATCAAAGAAACTTTTTTTCGCTTTGATATAATTATCAAATGTTTTATGATAATCTAAATGGTCGTGTGAAATATTGGTAAAAATGCCACCTGCAAATTGTAAACCACTGATTCTACGCTGCTCCACCGCGTGGGAACTGACTTCCATGAAGGCGTAATCGCAACCCGCTTCCACCATTTCCGCCAGCAACGCATTGATAGCAACCGAATCCGGCGTGGTGTGCGTGGAAGGAATAATACGCTGTCCAATTTTATTTTCTACCGTTGATAATAAACCGCATTTGTAACCGAGATTTTGAAATAAATTGTAGAGCAAGGTTACCGTCGTAGTTTTGCCATTTGTGCCGGTCACGCCTACGAGCTTTAGATTTTGCGACGGATGATTGTAGAAACTGTCCGCCATGAAACCCAATGCTGCCGCGCTGTCTGCCACTTTTACGTAAGTGATAGTTGGATTTAAATCGCTTGGTAAATCTTCGCATAAAATGACTGCTGCGCCATTTGTAATCGCTTTTTCAATGAACTGATGACCGTCGGTGGTCGAGCCTCTCAAAGCCGCAAACAGGCTGTCCTGCTGCGCTTGGCGCGAATCGAGTGTGAGTTTTTCAATGGTTCGATTCGGGTCGCCTTTTATTTCTAAAACTGACACATTTGTCTGTAGAGATTGTAGGTTTTTCATGTTTGAATGCCAGATGCCAGATGCCAGATGCCAGACATCAAACGTTAACTTTATACTGATTTCAATTCAAAAATAACTTCACATTTTGACCCCTTGCACGCGTACCCGGCAAAATGGATTGCCTAGTCACTTTTCCAAAGCCTTGCACTTGTACTTTCAATCCTCGATTTTCCATCAGATACAAAGCATCGCGCAAGCCCATGCCCGTCACATTCGGAATCGTTTTATCATTGGCAACGGTGCGATTCATAACGACTAAACTATCCGATTTGGCTTGTAAAACCGCGATTTCGTTGGAGCCGCCCCGATAATATGGAATTTCTAAAAAATCTAATACCGTTTGAATATCTGCTCGAGTGCCAGAGTCGTAGGTTGGCATTGTGTTAGAAGCCAACGCTGGTTTAAGGGTTCGATTAATAGGCGCTTTCAAATCTATGGTTCGAGCAAAAACCTTATCGGCAATTTCTCGGAAAACCGGACCTGCTACATCTGCGCCGTAGAATCCGCCCCGACGGGGTTTATTTATGATTACAATGCACGAATATTTTGGACTTTTTGCAGGAAAATAACCTACAAACGACGACTGATAACCGCGAATGGTCGTTGAGCCGCTCGAAGTACGCCGATAACCGACTTGTGCCGTACCCGTTTTACCTGCAAAATCATATTCATCTGTCTTCAATTTTCGCGCGGTACCCGTGTCTACTACTGCTTCCAAGAGTTCGTGTGCCAATGAAATGGTGCGGTCGGATGCAATTTGTCGTTTTAAAATCGTTGGTTTGAACGTCTCGGTGGTTTCGCCAAAGCGTTGAATTTCAGACACTAAATACGGTTTCACCAACGTTCCATTATTTGCCACAGCATTATAAAAAGTAAGAATTTGTAAAGGTGTCAGGCGCAACTCATAGCCAATTGCCATCCACGGTAAGGTCGTTCCACTCCATTGACTTTCAGTGCTATACGCTTCTTTAATGTATGGATTTGCTTCGCCGTCCAATTCTAAACCAGTTGGTAAATGCAGATTGAAATCCTTTAATCGTTGAATAAACCGCTCTGCTCCTTGATTGCGATTGATGCGCTCTTTTTTGCCATAATATTTGTTGACCAACTTTGCCATGCCGACGTTGGAGGAAATTTCAAAGACGTGCCGAACGGTGGTAGAATCTAAGGTTTTACTTTCTGGAGCAGAGTCTTCCAACACATCGTCATAAAACTGGGTGCGTCCGCGCTCGATATTGATGGTGTCATCCAATTCTACATATCCATCTTCCAACATTGCCATCATGGATGCTAATTTAAAAGTAGAACCCGGTTCTATTGCTTGTCCAGCGGCGTAGTTGAAAATTTCCCACCAACCTTCGTCCGTTCTACCGAGATTGGCAATAGATTTAATTTTACCTGTTTTGACTTCCATCACCACAGCCGTGCCCCATTCTGCATCGTGGTAATTCAAGGCTCGCAGCAGCGCTTCTTCGGTCGCATCTTGTATATTGATGTCAATATTGGTCACGATATCATCGCCACTTTTGGGTTCTACCAAAGTTAGGTCATCCACTGGAATCCAAATATCTTTCGCTTTATCTACATTAAACATCAACTGTTTACCCGCTTCTCCGCCCAGCCATTGATTGAACGAAGATTCTAAACCGACCGGTTTTGCGCCTTCCCGCGCTACATACCCGATGGTACGCTGCCCCAGAATTCCGAAGGGACGGCGGCGTTCGCTGCGTTGGTGTACGATCAAGCCGCCCCGCATCTGCCCTAAGTTGAACAGCGGAAATTGCATGATAAAATCCTTCTCTGCGAAAGTTGCTTTGCGCTTGATCTGCACGTAGCGGTCGCCTGCTTTTCGGCGCTCTTCCAAGTGTGTTTTCCATCCGCCTTCCGTATAGGTATTATCTGCATACGTAGCCAAGCAGTGTGCCAGCGAATCTACGTTATCATTGAATTCCTGCTCGGTCATGCCGGTAGAATTGGGGTCGAAATAAATATCGAAATACGGAATAGATGTTGCCAACAGACTGCCATCGGCTGCTAAAATATTGCCGCGCTCGGCTTCTATCGGGCGCGAGGCGATGTATAACTCCGTGCCACGTGCGCGCCATTTTTCGCCTTGGGTATAGCTGATATCAATCGTCTTCCATACCAACACGAACGCCGCAATGACTACCGCAACCAGCAGTGCATAAACCCGATATAATATTTCATTTTTAATATCCATTTAAATCAGATGCCAGATTAAAAGATGCCAGATGTCGGACTTCTCTTGTTTCTTAATCATTAAATTTGATGCTAAAATTTTTTCATTTTGTAATCTCAAAAAATATCATAATATCTAAATATCATAATCATTCAGAAACCACGATTCGTTTTGGATCATTATTTAAAGAGCGTAAACCCTGCGCCCTTACTTGGTCTTCAATTTCTGATTGCTTGCTGTCATACATAATATCCGCCTGAAGGGACATATATTGCCAGCGCAACTCTTGAATATCTCTTTTCAATACTTGAATCTGCCGCACATTCCGCTCGGAAAGGTGCGCGTTGGCAATGTACACCATACCCAAAAAACCGAGAAACAAAATCATCGGCAACTGCTTGACTATCAGGTCGGAACTCCAATAACTCAATTCTAAATATTGACCGATGCCGCGCCGTTTTGCCATTTTTGTCTATTTTGATACTAAGATATTGCGATATTTTTTCTCGTATTATTTGGCTTCTGTAATTATGTCAGTCCTACGGACTTTTCTCTCATTACTTAGTCACTCTTTACGCTCCGTCACTTTTTCCGCTACTCTTAATCTTGCACTTCTTGCTCTCGGATTCTCAGCGATTTCGGTTTCCGAAGGTTCAATTGGATTTTTAGTAATAACTTTAAACGGTCGGGAGATATTCCCATAAAAATCGCTATTTACTTCGCCATTCGCATTGCCAGTTTTCAGAAAGTTTTTTACCATGCGGTCTTCCAGCGAGTGATAAGTGAGGATAACCAATCTGCTGCCGGGCTGCAAGACTTCGAGCGACTGTTCGAGAAATTCGCGTAAAGCGCCCATTTCATCATTCACTTCAATGCGCAATGCTTGAAACACTTGTGACAAATACCGCAAGCGTTGTCCACGAATGAGCGGCTCCATAATGTTCAACAAGTCGTTTACGGTTTGAATCGGGCGGGCGCGTCGTTCTTCTACGATGCGTTGTGCCAAGGTGCGAGAATTTCGGACTTCTCCGAATTCGCTGAAAATACGCTGCAAATCTTCCGCCGAATAATCATTCACGATGTGAGCTGCGGTGCGTTCGTCTTCTTGATTCATGCGCATATCCAAAGCTGCATCAAACCGATAGGAAAAACCGCGTGTCGCTTCATCAAACTGGTGAGAAGAAACACCCAAATCTGCCAGAATGCCGTCCACCGTTTTTACGCCGTGCAATTTCAAAAAGCGCTTCAAGTAGCGAAAATTGCTTTGTACGAATGTGAAACGGTTATCATTTAACACATTTTGTGCTGCATCTTCGTCTTGGTCAAAGCCTAAGAGCCGACCTTTGTCGCCCAGCTTTTGCAGTATCAATTTCGCGTGTCCGCCGCCGCCAAACGTGGCATCCACGTAATTGCCTGTCGATTGGATTGCCAATGCTTCCATGCTTTCCGCTGCCAGTACGGGCAAGTGGTATGCCATCAGTCGTTGGTGTTGATTTTGCCCAGCACGTCTTCCGCTAAGTCTGAGAAATCATCTGGCTCTTCGTCCATCAACAAATCGTATTGGTCTTTTGCCCATATTTCAATGCGGTCGTTGTATGCGGATAAAATTACATCTTTGTCAATGACTGCATATTCCAACAATCGCTTGGTAATCAATATTCTATCCGCCCCATCTACTTCCAATTTTTGTGCGCCGCGATAAAAATAGCGTACAAAATCGCGGTTCTTTTTATTGTATAAATTCAACTGGTTGATTTCATTTGTAATCTTATCCCACACCGGTTCGGGGTACAGCATTAGGCATTTTTCGAAGCCACGATTGACGACGAAGGAATGCGACTGCCCTTCGCCCAACTGACTGATGAGGTCGGTGGGCATTCGGAGCCGTCCTTTCGGGTCCATTTTGCATTCGTATTCGCCTAATAATTGCTGCATTATGATTGAGTATCAAAACAATACTTCAAAAGTAACGTCTTTTGACACAAAAATCCACTTTTTCCCACCATTTTTTTATAATTATTTTTCCACATTACTTTGCAACAGTATAAATTCGTGTTTCCTAAGCTAAATAGTGATGATTTAGGTGAAATATGTCACATTTTTGGTGGCAAAAAGCTAAAAATATTTAAAATTAAAAGTGGGAAAAAGTGTAGGAGTCAAGCGGGGTTTGGCTTTTGGGAGTCATGATATGGTATCAAAATAAAAATAAAAAGTTTTATTTTATTATATTTAAAACAATTAATTTTAAAATTAACCCACTGGACTGTGTAAACACGTTTTAGCGTTTCGTTAGATGTTTATCATTTTAGAAGTACGGAAAACGAAAAATTGATTCTTGGACGTGGAGTGCGCGAGGGATAGCAGCGGTTCCGTCCCGCAGGGCGGAAAGAGCGGATAGCCCGACCCCATAGGGGGGCGCCCAAAAAATCGTTTTAAAAACAGAAAACTATTTGCTTAATTCTATCGAATAACTGGTGAAGAAACTGTGCCAGCGCATCTGAAGGACGCCCCAGATGGCTTCGCGCACGATGCCTTTTGACATTTTGGAGTTGCCTTCTACGCGATCGGTGAAGGTGATGGGGACTTCAGTGATTTTGAAACCGAGGAGGCGGGCGGCGTATTTCATTTCGATCTGGAAGGCGTAGCCAACGAATCGGATTTTGTCGAGGTCAATCGTTTCCAGCACGCGCCGACGGTAGCAGACGAAGCCGGCAGTGGGGTCTTTGACGGGCATTAAAGTGATGAAGCGCACGTAGAGGGACGCGCCGTAGGAAAGGGCGATGCGGTCTTTGGGCCAGTTTTCGAGCTTGCCGCCACGCACGTAGCGCGAGCCGACGGATACGTCCGCGTTTTGGCGGACGCAAGCATCATGCAGGCGGGTGAGGTCTTTCGGGTTGTGGGAGAAATCGGCATCCATTTCGATAAAAAATTCGTAAGAGCGCTGTAAGCCCCAACGAAATCCGGCGATGTAGGCGGTACCGAGTCCGAGTTTGCCTTTGCGTTCTAACAAGAAAAGACGGTCTGAGTACTGTTTTTGATAGTCTTTTACAATGCCAGCCGTGCCATCGGGAGAGCCATCATCTACAATCAGGACGTGAAAAAGCTTCGGCAATGAAAACACCGTCTCTATCATGCGACCGATATTTTCCCGCTCGTTGTAGGTAGGAATGATGACTAAAGTATCTGTCAAGGTAATAAAATTGGAACCGATTATAAAGAAGGCGCAAATATAAGACAGGATTAACAAGGCTTTAGGATTATTAACAAAATTGGTTAATAGCCCAAAAAATTTGTCAATACGTGTTACGCTTAATTTGGTTAAACCGATTCAAAAGTAACGGTTTTTAAAAGGCGATGCACGAAAAATAGGAAGGAAACGTTTTTTTGCCAGTTTTAGTCAAATGTGTATTTTAGTCATAAAAATTCGGGACTGTTCCATGTACCTTCTTTGATTTGCATTTCTTTTTGAATTGCTTTCAATTCGAGTTCTTTTTCCCGCTCTTCCAGCGATACGTGTTCATTATTCAATCGAATTCGTTTTGCTTCTTGTTCGATAGCTGCTGCTTCCCATTTTTCATCAAAATAGCCGATAAGCGGGATGCCGAAAGCGTTGCAATAATGGATAAAAATAAGCATTCCCCAGCCGAGTAAAGGATATTGAAACCACCAGTAGCGGTAATTGAGGATTTCTTTAATCGTGTCAGTGGTTCGTTTATCGGGGTCGTAATTCCAGCCAAATTTGACGAAGAGTACTGCATTTAATGCAAACAAAAAGAGCGTGATGCCCAAATAGAGCGAAAGGTGCTGGTAAAAAAGTTTTTTTCTGCCTACTCTGGCTCGGGCGAGTTCGTATACGTCTTTCATAAAGGATAATTTAGTACGCTATAACGGAAGTTTACTTATATAAAGCTTCTTGAACTTTTTGCAGCCCGTATCGCATAATTGGAACGCGGATGACGCGGATTTGTACGGATTTTTTTGCCCTTATTACATTTTTTTTCATGCAAAAAATTATCAAAAGACTTTTGTTACGGAGTTTTGAGTTTCATTCTTTAATTATTCATTCTACTTCATTATTCATTTACACGAGTTCTGAGTCATTCCACTTTTTGTCCGCCGCGGCGCGTTCTTTTTCTAACTCTTTCAATTCCAATGATTTATCTTCTAATTCGACTTCTGGTGTAGTATTACGATTTGGGTTCATCCGACGTAGCTCCTGCTCCACGGCACGTTCCTCCCATTCGGGGTCTTCCAAATTGGTTCCGGGAAATCCGAAGGTACTAAAATAGTGAAACAGCAGTCCAATGCCCCACCCCATCATGGGCCAATAAAACCACCAAATGCCAAACGAAGTCACGGCATTGAGCAAAAAAAAGAAAATGCTCAACACGGTATAACTTGTCAGATGCTGGTAGAAATCCTTTTTTGCTTTTACCCGTTTGCGGGCTTTGTCGTAATCGCTTCTTACTTTTCCCATTTATTTTTATAGACTTTAGATTTTATGGCAAGATGGCACACTGATTTTTTATGATAATTATGTTTTTTTAACTAAAAAATCTTATTTAAACCACAGAGGTTACAAAGTTTCACAGAGGTTTATCATTTGATAGTCAATACTTTGCGGCTTTGCGTGAAAATTGGCGGTTACTTAAGCTGCACTATTTATGATTGAATCTTATTGTAAAAAAATCATAAGCTATCTTAATCATCTTAACCAATCAGTGTTCTAATTCTATACCAAATCTCGGTCGCGCCACACTTTTTGCGGCGGCTTTGATTCCACGAGTTGCTCTTCTCGCAGTTCCAGTTCGTCCTCTACTTCATAGCGGGGGCGTTGTTGTTCTTCTACCGGCGGCGTTGTAAAGCCTTCCCAGCCAAATGTACGTACATAATCTATGGCTACTGCAAAACCCCACCAAAACGCTATCCCGTATAAATTGATATCCGAATGCAGAAATATCTTCATAATAAATACAAAGCCTATAAAGCAAAGATAGGTTCTCAAATGTTTGAAAAACTTCAGGCGCTTCTGCGCTTCTGCTTCTTTACTTCCACACGAATATTGATTTTTCATCGTCCTTTTTATTCAAATTTATCTTTAAATGCTCCAATCTACCAATTCTTTTAGACGAAGGGTTTAATTTTGAGGCTAAGGTTAAGGCTAAGGTTAAGGCTAAGGTTGAGATTAAGGATTGGATGTCAATTCTAAACTAGAAATTATTTCAACAATCGCCTGCCCAGACTACCCGTGAGCGCTCCTAAGCCACCAAAGATGCCACCTAACAAGCCGGTCACAAAAAGGAGTAATGTACCATTCAAGCCGCCTAACAACTTGCCGATGCGTGCCGCCATTATGCCTTCATTTGCTGTGCTTAAAAATGCTGCATAGCCGCCCCACAGCAATGCCGCTGCCAGAAAACCCAACCAAAAACTTGCGCTAACTTTGATATTTAATGCGGAACTTAGTATCGCTGCAAGGAATGCAATGCTCCACCACGGCAGAAATTGCTGGAGGAGTAAGCCGATACCAATAGTGGCAATTATAAATAAGGCGTATTTCATAGATTGTATTATGGTATTAAAGTGTTTTGGTGCGCGTGTTGCTTGTTACTTTATTCTCCCGCAGATTTCGCAGATGCCGCAGATTTTTTCTCTATCACTTGGGCTCTTATTGAATTGATCTCATTCTTTCTTCATTTCCATTTTAAATAAAATCGGCATACGTTTGTCTTGCGCGTTTTTCATAAAAAACAGTTCGTTGTACTTGCCGTTGACCCAAGTGCTGACCATATTGTCATAATATTTGCTGCCGGGATTGCCCGATTGACCGCCCGGATACACTGCCCACGCTTTGACTTCCTCGCCAAGCTCAACAACCATGCGCCACGACGGACCGTGTGAGCCGCTGATGGCGTTCGGAGAATTGCTGGAACCACCTACCGGAAGCTGTTCCGTCCCTAATCCCGGAAGTCGTGCCAAGTGTCCGATAACGGAATTATTCTGTTTCGACCAAGTGAAGTCGTCATTCGGATAGTCTTTTTTCAAAGCGGCGGTTACTTCTTCTAAAGCAGTTGTTACAGTAGAGTTAGCATTCTCTACGGCAGGTGTTACTTTATTATCAAATATCAAATGATTGGGAACCGTGTTTAATAATTCAAAAAATCGCCACATTTCCGGCGTTAAAGTATTGGTAGAATCTTTGGAAGTGTAAATTTCATCAAACGTGTTGACATAAGTAGCTCGAAGCCATCGAGCAAAAATAACAGGTGCTTTAGCATCTTTTTCAAATCGGAAATTCCACTTTTTTAATGCTGTCACAAAACCTTTCGCCTCCAAGCTTAATTGATTTTCATTTACTAATGGCAAAAGTGCTGCTATCCCATCTTCCGCTTGCACGCTGTACACATCTTTTTGCAATGCCATTAAATCTTGCGGTGTGATGCCATTCATCTGTTCGAGTCGCCGATTGATGTAACGACCGCGGTAATCGTCAAAACCACCATTGTAATAATAAGGATAGGTCGGGTCGGTCGAGTTTTGATTGGCAGAAGATACAAAACCACGCGCTGGATTGCGTATCTGCGGGATTTGGTCGCGTGGAATAAATCCTTGCCAAGCAGCAGCAGCGCGGCTTCCGTCTTGTACAAACCTGCCTTGTTGCTTATTTTTTAGTGGAAATTTTCCATTTACTTTTAATGCAATATCGCCATCTCTGGCAGCAAAAACGAAATTCTGCGCCGGGTTATCATATCCTTTTAGTGCGTTGGAATAATCGTCATAATTTTTCGCTTGCATCAAATGCAAAAACGTACCACCATCGTAAAACGGGCGTTCCTCCGGCACATCATGCGCAATCCAACGCATCGCCATATCCTGAAACGGCGAGGCTGCGTCTTCATGTACAATCGGTCCCCAAACGGTATATTTCACTTTTTCTATAACTGGCTCGGTTCTACCACGTATTTGGATGGTATCTAATTTAATTTGAACTGTTTTTGACTGATTATCAAGCAGATACTTTGTTTTTTCGGCGTCTGCCCAAGTTATTTTATACCAATCCAACACATCATGTCCAACGTTTGTCACGCCCCAAGCAATATTGTTATTAAAACCAATTATAATATTTGGAGTACCGGGCAACGATACGCCATAAGCATTCATATCTGGCGTAGCCAATTGAATTTCATACCAAATAGCAGGTAAAGTGAGGTTTAAATGTGGGTCATTACACAAAATCGGGTATCCATTTGCGGTTTTCTTTCCACTTACTGCCCAGTTATTGCTACCTACCGATTCCGGCGACTGTGGCAATGGCTGATGCCGAATCATTTCACTCATCACTTTTGAATCAACGGTATCCGTGCGGAGTGCCGTCGGTTGAAAATCCCATTTAGTACCAGTTGGAATAATCGGCGATTGTTTATGATTATAAGTTGGATATAAAAAGTTGAATAATTCGAGCCCGAAGAGCGTCCGTGCGTTCGTGGTTTCCAAGTCGTCATCGCCACCACTGAGCGTCTGTGCCATGGATTTGAAAAACAAAGCGGACTTTAGGCGCGACCACGGCTCCGGTTTATAGTTTAATAATTTGAATTCTAATGGATAATCTTTTGGTTGTAATGTTTCTACATACGCATTTACACCCGCCACATAAGCATCCAGCACAGCCATTTCTTCGGGCGAGCGTTCCCAGCCGGTGAGTGCGTTTTTGGCGGCGTACAGCATACCCCGTCGGCGTTGCAGGCGGTCATACTCGAGCGTGCGCTCGCCCAGCACTTCCGAGAGGCGACCAGCGGTAGAGCGGATGGCGATGTCCATTTGCCACAAGCGATGCATAGCAGTCACGTATCCTTGCGCGAAGAATAAATCAGTATTATTTTCAGCAAATAAATGTGGTACCAATCGCTCATCGAAAACGACCTCCACCTTACTTTTTAACATCGGGAAATCGAGTGTTTGAGCGGCTGGAGTCTTGGTGGAGGCTGCATTTTGCCAAAAACCTGTGAATGGGCTGAAGAAATTTCCGATCGGCGGCAGTGGTACGCCAAAAGGGTTATGCAAGCTGCAAATAATGATAAGGCCAGTGGTAACAAGGAAAGTTATTAAAAATGTAACGAATCGCATAGCGGAAATTTAGGTAAAAATCTGCAAAAGTTTATAAGATTCAGGATTTTATGAGTGGAATTTATTTCAAATGAACACGCCTTTATCCTACGGCTAAATTATAATTTTTTTTGTATAGAATTAAATCTATCTATTCCATCACAAAAAGTCACAATATTTAATGTTTATACAAATTATTTCAAATACGATTTTGCAATTTGAACCCTATATTCTCTGACAATATCGCTTATCTGGAAGTAATAAAAGGGATTATCAAAAAAAATCATGCTCACTACAGGAGATTTTGAATGTCACAAAAGTCACTTATTTTCTAAAATACTAATTTTAAAAGGATTTATCATTGTACTGCCTTTAAAAGTAGTTTTTGTGTTTATTTGTTTGGGTTAGAGACCCTTGTTTACAAAAGTAAGCAAGGGCTTTTTTATTATCCCTCTAACTCCCCAAGAGGAGCGCATCCCGTTCCACTGACTTACAAAACACAAAAAGTCCTGTGCGATTTCCCGCACAGGACTTTTTACCACAAAACAAAAGGTTTGCAGTTGTATTAATTGTTGTTAAAGATGCTCTTCTCACCGGAAGGCACACCAGCAGGTGTTTCTTTCTTGAGGATGTCACCTGTGATAGTCAACACCACTTGTTCTGGATTAGCGTTGGTGGTAAGCGTCACGCGCTTGCTGAATTTACCGATGCGGCTGGTGTCATATTTCACCTTGATTTCGCCGGTTTCACCTGGCAGAATTGGCTCTGTAGGGTACGTAGGAACGGTACAACCGCAGCTACCTTGTGCATTCTTGATAATCAGAGGCTCTGTACCTGTGTTTTTGAATTTGAAGATACGCACTGGCTCTGCATTTTGCGCAACTGTGCCGTAGTCAATGGTTTCTTTTTCAAACTGAATGCCTGCACCTGCAACTGATTTGGTAGCAGTTGGCGTTGCCTTGACAGCAACAGGCGTGTTTTGAGCCATTGTAAAAGTTACTGCGAATGCAAGCAACGTCAGAATAGAAGCTAATTTTTTCATCACAAATCTCTTTTGGTTAAAAGTGAACGATTCGACACAAAAATAGGGGAATTCAACTCAAAAAAAAAGCAACTGCCTCTTCAAAATGGTTAATGATTAGTTAACGCAAGAAACCGCGCCAATACTATGCCCGAACATTTGTTCGTATCAATTGTCTTATATGTGCCCGAACATTTGTTCGTACCAAGTGTCTTATAGAGTAGGAACGACCGCAAAATTTTTCCTATTTTCGCCCTTGAGATTGGAGAATAAATAGAATTTAATTCTGAAATTTTGATTTTTTTCAACAATTTTCCTACTTGAATTAAAACCGGATCAACGTTGAAAATGGCACAATCTATTCTAAAATCGCCTATTGCTATCGAAGTTGCACAAGAAGTGTCGCTCTCACGGGAAGAAGTGTTACAGGATTTTGAGTTGTGTTGCATCAGTCGGGAAGCCAGTGTGCTGGGGCGCAAAGAGGTACTCACGGGCAAAGCAAAGTTTGGTATTTTTGGCGATGGAAAAGAAGTGCCGCAGGTAGCGATGGCAAAAGCGTTCCGCAAAGGTGATTTTCGCTCAGGTTATTATCGAGACCAAACGTTTGCGTTTGCACTTGGCATTGCTACCGTGGAAAGTTTCTTCGCCCAAATTTATTCCGATTGCAGTAATGACCCCTTTTCAGGCGGTCGGCAGATGAATAGCCATTTTGCGACGCCTTACGTGGATAAAGCCGGCAACTGGGTTTCTCAGATAGACCAATTTAACACGTCCTCTGATACGTCTCCTACTGCCGCACAGATGGCACGAGGATTGGGTTTAGCACTCGCTTCTAAAAAATATCGGGAGAACGAAACCTTATCCAACACCACCCAATTCTCAAAAAATGGCAATGAAGTTTGTTTTGTGACCATCGGCGATGCCAGCACGTCGGAAGGCGTATTTTGGGAAACCATGAACGCAGCAAGCGTCACCAAAGTACCGCTGGCAGTGTCGGTGTGGGATGATGGCTACGGAATTTCGGTGCCAGTCGCATTTCAAACAACGAAAGCCAGTATTTCAGAAGCTTTAGAAGGTTTTCGATTGAATAAAAAAGGCGAAGGAATCGATATTTACACTATAAAAGGCTGGGATTATGCAGAGTTGGTAGAAACCTATCAAAAAGGTATCGAAAAAATGCG
>CAZJXN010000067.1:3882-27443 GCA_964549655.1 uncultured Saprospiraceae bacterium | reverse complement strand
AATTTTTTACCTATTGCATATCCTATGTCTATATTAACGGGCCGAGACAGGATAAATTTTTTTGCTGCTTTAATGGCTTCCTCTTCTTGCATCCGATAACTTATTATTTTATTTCTTCGCCTTGTCCAACATTTCCTGGATATTCAACGTAATATTTTCCATTACCTCAACCGTTTTATTCCAGTCCGAAGTAATCCAATCTTTACCTTTTTCCGCTACCATTATTTTCTCATCGCCGGTGAAAATCCAGATGACTTTTTGTACACCGAAATCCAGCAATTGTTGGGTTTTGCGATTGTAATAACTGGTAGTCGTGAAAGCGATTTCAAAATGAGCTTTGGTATCAATTTCTATGACAATTTCGGGTGGAAGTTTCGAGTATTCATTTGTAAATAAAAAATTTTCTGTTTTAAAAATAGCAACATCGGCAGCACGCCACGATTTTTTTGCAAGAGACAATCCTTGTCCGCCAACTGTTGCGATGTAAATGTCGGACAAAATATTGTTCAAAAGCGTAATAATTTGCCCTTTCAACCACGCTTGTATATTGCCATCTGCCATGATTTCCTCTACTTCTTTTTTACCATCTAAAACATCCTGATAACCTCGATAATAAATCGGTTTGCCGTCATCCATTTCGTAAATGAGGTAGTCAGGAATAACCTTAACCCGTGTTCGTGCAGTCATGCTGAATCTTTTTTTACAAAAATAAGCATTTTCAAAGTAAAATCAAATCATTCCAGTCCCGGAAAAAACGCATCTTCAAAATGCTCAATGGTGTAATGGTTTTCATTGCGATAAATGATGGAAATTACGTCGAAGCGGATTGCCCACTCATGCCCGATGTGTTCCATGTAGGCACTGGCAGCGTCAGCAAGAAGGCGTTTTTTGCGGTCAGAAATAGATTCAGTAGGTTGTCCAAAGAGGTCGGTGCTACGGGTTTTTACTTCAATGAATACGAGGGTTTCAGCATCTTTGGCGATGAGGTCGAGTTCGGCACGGCGGTAGCGCCAGTTGGATTCTAAAATGTGGTAGCCTTTGCTTTCGAGGAAAGTGCGTGCGAGGTGTTCGCCGGCTTTGCCGATATCATTGTGTTGTGCCATAAAGGGAGGATTCCGCAGTGGCGGAACAAGTTAGGAGAATGGGAAGATAGGAGGATTTCATGATGTAAATGTATCAATAAAATTCTTAGCATATCTCTCCATATCCCATCCTCCAATCTTCCTATCCTCCGTTAAAAAGAAAAAGCCCCCTCCAAGCGCGGAGAGAGGCTATCCCAAAAACCTATTCTTCACCTAAAAAATGTAAGGTTTCTCAAACAGTTGTTTTGATTATGATTTGTTAATAGCGAACTATAAACATTGCGTTATAATGAAAAAGGAATTATTCTGGATGCCGGATATTAGATGCCAGATGCCAGACTATCAAAATTGAGATAATCTGCATTTCAATATCTAATGTCTTAAAAAAGAATACGTTGCATGGGAATGCGAATAGAAATAGCCTGTGTAGTATGCTCGTGTGTTTGGTGATGTGTTGTGTCGAATCGGTCTGTGGGACAGCAATTAAAATCTTAGATATAAAAAAATTAGTAATACAAAGTTAGCAACAATTTGCAGACTGTCTATACCCGAAATAAGGTATTTTATAAAAATTAATATGTTGGTGATTTGAGATTTGGGATTGGTAAAACGGGATTCGTATTGATTATTAGAAAGCAAGAAGTTAGATTTAAAAAAGAGCGCTCCACTCACAGAAGCGCTCTACTCCCAAAAAGAGAAACCACGATTTTTTGGGCTATTTCAACAAAAAATGTACTACTATTTTATTTCACTTTTACAGGCACGACCGTCAATACTCGAACCAATGCTCCACGCTGCTTGCCGGAAATCCACTTGGGCATTTTTTGTAATACTTGTAAAACTGCTGCTCTACACGCTTCCTCATCTGTACCGTGTACAATCTCCATATTAGAAAGGCTGCCGTCTTTTTCTACCACCATTGTTACATAAAAAATAAAATTCTCGCATTGTTTTTCTTGATAAATAGGTTGGCTGTATATAATCTCGGTCAACTTTGTATCCATAAAATCCTTCATTTTTAGCGTTGCACATTTCATCTTCGCCGTATCACTTTCTAAATCTTCACACCCCGGAAAACGCGGCATTTCTTCTACAAAAGTGTAAATGACAGTATCGCTTTGCGCAAAAGCAGATTGTATCATAAAAAATAAAAAAAATGTAAAAACGGTTTTCATTTAGCTTAATTTAAATGTTAAAGGCATTGTAAATTTCGTCCGAACGGTTTGCCCATTTTGCTTTCCGGGAATCCAGTTCGGCAGCAATTTCAAAACGCGCATGGCTTCTTCGCCAAAATCCGGTGCAGAAGCTCGATCTACCTCAAAATTGCTTAATTGCCCATCTTTTTCTACAATGAAAGAGACACCAACGATTGCCTCGACTGCTGGATTCGGACTTTTTAAATTTGAATCAATAAAGCGTTTTAATTTTTCATGCTGACATTTGATCAATGGGATGCGCTCCAAAGTTGAGTCACAACCCGGAAAATAAACATATGGCTGCTGTTCCACCCAAACATATATTTTGCCCGTATCTACTTGATTTTGCGCAAACGAAAATTGCATCATAAAAAATAATAAAATGGTAAATGATATTTTCATTTAGTTAATTTGAATTTTACAGGCATGGTAAATAGAATTTTTTCTGGTATGTCAGCTTCTTTATTCGGAAACCAAACCCAATTGGGCATGAGTTTCAAAACGCGCAGTGCTTCCGCATCAAGCACCGGGTGAACGCCTCTTTTAACTTGAAAATCGGAAAGGGTACCGTCTATGTCAATATAAAATGCAATATAAATAGTGCCTTCTACACCATCCTGTACTTGTTGTGCTGGGTAGTTAATATTAGAAGCGAGAAATTTGAATAATTCTTTTGCTCCACCAGGAAATCCGGGTTGCGGTCCTCCAAAATAACAAATAACTTTTTGAGGTTCTTCCGTAAATTGGAAAGCTGCTTTTTCTGCTTCTTTTACTACAATTTTCTCCAGCGATGGGTCTTCACAACTCCAAAACAGCAAACTTTGCATACCCAAAACCAAAATGATAATAAAAACCTTTTTCATAATATTCTCAACTTACAATTCCCCATTTACCAATCCCATTTGACAACTCACCAATCACAACTAATTAGATGCAGCGGCGTTTACTTTTGGCGTATGCAGGAATGATTATTTTTGAGATGCCAGATGCCAGATTCAGAGATGCCAGACAGTTAGGTATTTCAGGGAGTCTGGCATCTGGCATCTGGTATCTTAAAATCTAAAATTTGATACAATTTTCTCGGTTTGAACTCGGCAATGGCTTGCGGGTGCTGGTGCACGAAGATGATAGTACGCCGCTAGCAGCGTTGAACGTGGTGTACGACGTTGGCGCGCGCGACGAAAGCCCGAATCTCACGGGTTTTGCGCATTTGTTTGAACACCTGATGTTTGGTGGTTCTATGAATATTCCTGATTTTGATGACCCGATTCAGCTCGCAGGCGGCGAGAACAATGCAATGACGAGCAGTGATATGACGATTTATTACGAGGTGATGCCTGCGCAGAATTTGGAAACCGCCTTTTGGTTAGAATCCGACCGAATGTGGAGTTTGAATTTTGACCCGACGGTGCTGGAAACGCAGCAAAAAGTGGTCGTCGAAGAATTCAAAGAAACGTGTCTGAATCAGCCTTACGGCGATGTGATGCACCTGCTATTTGACATGACGTATAAAGTGCATCCGTATCAGTGGCCCACGATTGGCAAAGTGCCGCAACACGTGGAGGACGTGACGATGGCGGATGTAAAAGATTTTTATTACAAATATTATCGCCCCAATAATGCCATTCTCGTGGTAGCCGGCAAGGTGAAAACGGAAGAAGTGCGCAGGCTGGCTGAAAAATGGTTTGGAAATATCCCGCCGGGTATAACACCAAAACGAAACCTACCAGTAGAGCCGCCACAAACAGAATTGCGCCGCCTCGTGCATGAAGCCAATGTACCGCTGGATTCGTTGTATCTCGCTTTTCATACGCCGGAGCGTTTGCATCCTGATTTTTATGCGAGTGATTTATTGTCGGATGTGTTGAGCAATGGACAATCTTCGCGTTTGTATCGCCGCTTATTAAAAGAAAAAAACCTGTTTAGTTCGATTGATTGCTATTTGTCAGGAAGCACCGACCCAGGTTTAATCATTATAGAAGGCAAGCCCAATGAAGGCGTGACGATGGAGCAAGCGCGAGAAGCGATTTGGGAAGAATTAAACGAATTAAAATCCAAACCCATTGAAGCATTAGAGTTGCAAAAACTGCAAAATAAAGTAGAAAGTTCGCTCCTATTCTCCGAAATAAGTGCGCTGAACAAAGCCGTGAATCTCGCCTCGTTTGAAGTGCTGTCCAACGCGGATTTAATCAACGACGAAGCCCGACTATATCAGGAAGTAACAACGGATGATATTCATCGCATGGCGGGAGAAGTTTTTCGAGAAGAGAATTGTTCAGAATTAATATATTTGAGTAAGAAGTAATAGTATCTTGTATTTAGTATTTGGTACTTAGTAAAAACAGGAAGCGTCTAAATACTAAGTACCAATTACTAAATACTATTTACTAAACAACTGCGCCAATTTCTCCTCCAATTCCGCGCCGCGCAGGTTTCGAGCTAAAATTTTTCCTTCTGCATCCAGCAAAATCGTGTGTGGAATAGCGCGTACGCCGTACAATTGTGCCACATCATTTTGCCAGCCTTTCAAGTCGCTTACGTGCTTCCATTTCAACTGGTCTTTTTCGATGGCTTGTACCCAGCGGTCTTTTACATTATCCAGACTCACACCCAAAATTTCAAACCCTTTTTCTTTATACTGATTGTACAAACGCACTACATTTGGATTCTCTCTCCGACATGGTCCACACCAGCTTGCCCAAAAATCCACGAGTACCACTTTGCCACGCAAGTCACTCAATTTCAAATCTTTATCTTCCGGTGTTTTTTGTGCAAAGTCAGGTGCTTCGCCACCCAACGAGAATCCGCGAATGGCATTCACTTGTTTTTTCAAGTCAGCCGTCGCTTGTGGCATTTCTTCTTTAAATTCATTAATAAACTGGTCGGCGAAGTAAATAAAATCAGGACTTTCTTTTTGTTTTAGAATCGTAATAATGCCACTCATTGCCATCAAACGAGTACGACTATTGGCAGGAATCTTTTGTAGATTTTTATCTAAATATCCTTTCATCGCGCCTTCTGGCAAAGGAATTAGCGTGAGCGTTGAAGTAAAACTTTTGAACGCCTCGTAAATCCAAGGCAAATTCTCATACGTTTTATCTTTAAAATCAACAAATTGGAAGTAGTCATTCGCAAAATATTCGATTTCACTTGGATATTTGTGTTTCTTCGGGTCAAAGCTGACGTAGGTATCCAACGCTGCTACTTTTCCAAAAAAAGGCTGTTTTTTCTTGAGCGAATCCAGATAGCTCAGTTTAGCTGCATCCATTACTTTTAGCCGTTGAGTGAGCGGAGCCATTTGCGCAGAGTCGCCGTACACGGATTGCAATTTTTTACCAAGCAGACTGGTTTCCCGTTTGAAGGCAGTGATGCGACCTTTTAAATCCTCATATTGGTCGTTTAGAGGAGAGCTACTAGCAGTAGCAGTGCGAATAGCGCGACAACTGCCCACGAGTTTGACATCTTTCTCCGTACCCAACAAAATGGGACGCGCCATATCTGGCTGTTCTCCAACGTAGTAAAAAACAGGTTCGGCAGACTTTGGTATTTTAAATTGAAAAACGGAATCAGAGACCGCCGTCGGTGACTGAAACGCTTCAAAATTCACGCCATTAAAACGATACAAAGTCACCGGTCCACGGCAATCTTTCAGCGTAGCGGTGAATGTTACCGTTTGTTGTGCAAGGGTCAAGGTCGTCAGTGCCAGACATCCAGCGAGCGCGAGCAGGCGCAGGGAAATAGCTTTCATGTTCATGATTTTAAAATCTAAAAATTTTCCAAAAATAACGGGAATCCCTTATAAAACCTATTTTACGCCATTTAGATAATATTTTTTTAACGTTTGCTCGTCGAATAGTAAGTCGCGTCGGTCTATACAATGTCGCTCATTTCAAACAAATACGTCCGATTTGAGTTATTTATAGAAAGGACTTTCAAATGCAAGAGCGTAGAGCATATCGTTTTGGTGGTTTTGGGACAGAAGAGCCGCGACGCAGCCCTTTCAACTTCGGTGGCATTCTCATCGGCATCGTGGCGCTGATTATGTTGTTTGTGGTGGCGCGTTTTGTGTTCCGGCTGCTGTATTTTATAGCCCCATTTTTATTGATTGCCACAGCGATCATAGATTATCGAACCATCACAGGCTATGGCAAATGGCTGCTTAGTATGTTGCGGCGCAATACTTTGTTGGGCATCGGTGCGATTGTGTTGACGATTATCGGTTTTCCGATTGTGAGTGTTGGCTTGTTTGGCAAAGCACTTTTCACGCGTCGTTTGCGGCAAGCAAAAAAAGCGTATGAAGCAGAACAACAACGTCCCGTCATCGGCGAATATGTTGAATTTGAGGACATTCCAAGTGAGCGTTCGCTTCGTTTACCTAAAATAGAAAAACGCGAAGAACCGCCGCGCCCGAAGAAAAATAATGAATACGACCAGTTTTTTAATTGAAAAACGGAACGTTGCCCACGCTTAGGGCAGTATTGGAACGCGAATTGGGCGGATTCACGCAGATTTTGTTTCTCGCTCATTTGTAGATTAAAATTTAGTAAAATTTCGGCTTTATACGAGTTTTATAATTTCAAATTAGCGTTTTTGAATAATATTATAATTAAATAACAATCCGTGAAAATCCGCTCAATCCGCATCATCCGCGTTCCCATTAATGTTATAAGTGCATGTGATGAGCGCGATAATTGATAAATCTTCCGAAGTTTACATAAACTTTAGAAGTTATGTCAGTATACTTTATTCTTAGCCTCATTCTCAGCCTTTTCTATATCTATCTTATTTTCAGTGCTTTACGCGAATGGAGCCGCTTGCCGCAATGGGACATTCCAAGCAACTTCCAACCTAAAACTTCGATTTCCATTATCATTCCAGCCAGAGATGAAGCCGAAAACATCACCGCGTGTTTACAATCCATTATCAATCAAAATTATCCGAAACCTCTTTTTGAAATTATCGTGTTGAATGACCATTCTACCGACCGTACCGCCGATATCATTTTGCAATTTTCAAATCTTTATAAAAATATCAAATTATTAAATTTAGCTGATTTTGTAAATAATAGTCATTTAAATTCTTACAAAAAGAAAGCATTAGAAATAGGTATTGCAAAGGCGCAAGGCGAATTGATTATTACAACAGATGCAGATTGTATGACACAACCGAATTGGTTATTACATTTAGCCAGTTTATATGAAGTTCAAAAACCAAAGTGCATCGCCGCTCCGGTCAACTTTCACCGCGAAAAAAATCTGCTCGAACGCTTTCAATCCCTCGATTACGCAGGCACCATGCTCCTCACGGGCGCAGGCATTCACGCGCGCACGATGCGCCTGAGCAATGGCGCGAATCTGGCGTATCCAAAAGCAATTTTTGAAGAAATGCAAGGTTTTGAAGGTATTAGTCACCTCGCTTCCGGCGATGATATGCTGCTGGTGCAAAAAATTGCCGCTCAATATCCAGATGGAATTACGTTTTTAAAAAATGCAGATGCAACGGTTTTTACGGAAGCTAAATCAACTTGGAAATCTTTTTGGAGTCAACGCATCCGGTGGGCAACCAAATCCACCGCTTACCGCGAATGGCGCATTACCTTCATCTTAGCAATGGTTTTTTTCTATTGTTGTAATATTTTATTCAGTTTACTTCTGATTTCTTTCTTCGGCTGGGCAATGTTTATAATTTTCATTTTACAATTTATAATAAAAACGGTTTGTGATTATTATTTGCTTGGAACGGCGTGTCGCTATTTTAATAGAAAAGTTTTAATGCGAAGTTTTTTACCTGCGCAAGTGCTGCATACTTGGTATATCATTGTCATTGGAATACTGGGAAATGTGGTGAAAAGATATGAGTGGAAGGGAAGAGTGGTAAAGTAGGCAGTAAACAGTAGGCAGTTCGCTCAATACATACGTGCTGTGTAGTGTACTGCTGACTGTTTACTGCCTACTGCCCACTGAATTACGGCTTACTCACCTTCGGCACCGAAATCGCCGGCAGCGCTTTTTCCCGATATAATTGATTGAATTTTGTTACATCATTTTCCAGAATTTGTAACATCATGGATTTTTGCTGTCCCCACTCTGCAACCAAATCAGTCATGCGGGTTTTCGCACCAGCAGTCACTGTTGGGTTTGCGGAATCAACGCGACCTTTCAAGTTCAACATTTCTACATTGATACGATTATAAAAGTTGATGACATCCTGCCCATTTGTGTGCTGGGTTTGAATGACTTGCTCTTCCCAATCATTTATTTTTTTCAAGGTCTCTTTGCCAAGCGTCAAGAGTTCTTTGGCAGATTCGTCTTTGGTTAGCACCACATTCAGGGCTTCGATTTGCGTTTTGATTTCGCGCATCCGCGTCACCGAGTTGTGGATGTCTGCCGCGTTGATGTTGGCTTGTTCCATCAGGCGTTGCTGTTCGAGATACGCTTCTTGCGGCGCGTTCATGCGCGGGTCTGGCACTACTTTTGCGGTTTGTTCGTAGGTTCCTTTTGGCGTTATTAAGCGGATTTTATAATCGCCCGGAGCGACGCGCGCACCTGCATAACTGCCATTTACATACACGCCGTTCACGCCCGGCACGTCTTCCATCCGCAAGTCCCAATTGAAACGATTCACGCCTTTTTTAGCAGCAAAAGCCGCTTCCGCGTTGGGTCCGCCGCTATATTGCTTAAAGTTTTTATCTGGCAGATTGCTATATTTTCGCACGATTCTACCCTCACTATCCACAATTTCCATGGTCAACGCCGTGCTGTCCATATCCATCGGCAAATAATAGTCAATAATCACGCCGTTCATCGGGTTCTCGCCTAAAGCACCAGCCGCACGACCTCTGCCGCCGCCTTGAAAACGCATCGTCGTCTTGGGTTGGAACACTATCGGCTGGTCGCCAAATTTTGCCATACTTTGTTGAATCGGACTCAGGTCATCTAAAATCCAAAACGCACGACCCGATGTAGCTGCAATCAAATCATTACTTTGAATTGTCAAATCATTAATCGGTACGGCAGGCATATTCAATTGAAATTTATTCCAATTTTTACCATTATCAGTGGAGAGATAAAGTCCACGTTCTGTTCCAGCATACAACAAACCAGCTTTCACACGGTCTTCGCGCACAACGCGCACGAAATCATCTTTATCAAAACCATTTACTATTTTCGTCCATGTTTTACCAAAATCATTGGTATAATAAACAAGCGGCGCAAAATCATTAAATTTATATTTATTCGCTACGACATAAGCCGCTGCGGGATTGTGCTGCGACACTTCGATGGAATTAATCAAGGCTTCGCCGATGCCCGGAGGCGTTACATTTGACCACGTTTTGCCATCGTCCTGCGTGACGTGTACCAAGCCGCAATCACTGCCCGTCCAAAGCACACCCGCTTTATGCGGAGAAGCAATCAGGTAAGCAATGGTATTATACACTTCACCGCCCGCGCCTTCATTGGTAAATGGACCACCGCCATCTACTTGTTTTGCTTTGTCGTTTCGGGTCAAATCAGGACTGATTTCCGTCCAAGTGATACCTGCATCTTGCGTACGAAGCACTTTATTAGCAGCATGGTAAATAACTTTCGGATTTTGGGGTTGTACTACAATCGGCGCATTCCAATTATACCGATATTTCATCGTACTTGGCGTAATTGCCAAACCGACGGTCGGATACGCCATGATGTCTTTCGCATCTTTTGTATTATGATTGTAAACAGAAATATTACCTTGATAAGAACCGGCGTAAATAAGTTCAGGATTATTCGGGTCGAATGCAATAAACGCGCTCTCGCCGCCGCCTACGGGATACCAGTCGCGCAAATCAATGCCGCTGCTGCTCGTACGCGAAGAAATGGCAACTGTAGAATTATCTTGCTGACCGGCGTAAATATTATAGGGAAATTGATTGTCTGCGATGACTCGATAGAACTGTGCCGTGGGCTGATTGGCTTGAGACGACCAGTTTTCGCAATTATTATACGTGATTTCTGCGCCGCCGTCGTCCGCCAGAATCATGTTTTTAGAATTTTTTGGATTAATCCACAAGTCGTGCGTATCGCCGTGCCCAATGGTAGCAATAGACGTAAACGTTTTGCCACCGTCGGTCGAGCGCAGCATGGGCGCGTTAAGCACGTATACGACATCTACATTATTCGGGTCGGGATAAATTTCAATATAATACCAAGCTCTGGCAATCGTAGCCGGGTCTTTGCTCGTCAAGCGCCAGCTCATGCCGCCATCATCCGATCGGTACACACCTGCTTCTTTGCGGTCTGCTTCAATATTGGCGTAGACCACGTCAGGATTGGCGCGTGACACGGCGATTGCCGTTTTGCCCATTTTTGTTGGTAAACCTTTGGTCAGTTTCGTCCAAGTTTCTCCGCTATCGGTGGATTTATATAAGGCAGAACCCGCGCCACCACTCTCTGCACGCCAAGGCAAGCGCCGATGCTCCCAAGTAGCAGCATATAAAACGCGCGGATTTTCATAGTCCATACTCAACTCGCTCGCGCCCGTATTTTCATCTACTGTCAATACTTGTCGCCACGTTTTGCCGCCGTCTGCACTTTTGTACACGCCTCGCTCTTTGTTGGGACCATGCACTGCGCCCTGCACGGCTACATAAACTAAATCTGGATTTTTTGGATGAATTTGAATCCGAGCAATATGATAGGAATTGGGTAAACCAATGTGTTTCCAGGTCTTTCCAGCGTCTTCACTTTTGTACATTCCATCGCCGGGGGAAGTCATCACGCCGCGCACCGCGTGCTCGCCCATGCCGACATAAATCACATTTGGGTCAAAATCTGACACGGCAATCGCGCCTACTGTGCCGGTTTTAAAAAAGCCGTCAGAAATATTCGTCCAATTGGCACCGCCGTTTTCGGTTTTCCATAAGCCGCCGCCCGCGTAGCCTGCAATGTAGGTCATCGGGTCATTGGGCATCCCGACTGCTGTCACACTGCGCCCGCCGCGAAATGGACCGACGTTGCGCCATTTCATGCCTTTAAAATCGGCTGCATTGACGCTCGTTGCGGTGGAAGTTGTTGCGGGAGTTACTTTTTGTGCCCACGCTGACGTGGCAAAGAAGGTTAGTATTAAAAATAAGTAGCAGGTGTATTTGTATTTCATTATATCGAAGGTTTAGCCATTAGACACGCATCCCAAGTATAAATTTCCGCTGATTTTGGAATTTCTAATCGTTATGAAACCAAACTGCTGTTAGCGCTTGGAGTGCTAACAGCAGTTTGGTTTCATGGGCACGCTGAAAGTGACGCGGGAAAGGTGGTGTCTCGCCCTATTTAAAGTTGGCTCTATTCTTGTTTCAAGTTGCTGTGTAAAAATTCGGCTAAAGCCGAGTAGGATTTTGCTTTTAACCCCGCCATAAATGGCGGGGCAACTGGTAAAACGTTGACAATTAGTTGCCCCGCGCTTTAGCGCGGGGATAAAATAGTAGACCACTTCTGGGCTTTAGCCAAATCCTAAAAAGCAACTTGAAATCATAATTGAGCCTTAAAGTTTTTAAACTTAACAATGGGTTCACGCTTTTTTTCAGATTAAACAAAAGTGGTGCTTTGTTTACAAGTGTTTATTTTCGCATTGAACTTGTTTAAAATTGATAAAAATATAGAATATGTTTTCCGAATGGGTACTTACAAAGTCGTAAGTATCAAGCCAACCATACCTTTAACCACAAAGGGCACAAGGATTTTCAGCATGTTCACAAGGAACACTTTGTGAGCCTTGTGGTTAAATGAGGGAACGCACAGCCGAGCTATTCCATTCATGGTAGATAAGATCTTCAATTTTAAACAAGTTCACTGTCAAAAGATTTCAAAATGGCCTATAAACCTTAAAACTTTTTTCTTTTCAAAACCAATCGCTTGCACTTCTCCGTACTTGTCCTATGAGTTGGAATAAGTAATCTCAATATATTTTAGCTTTTATCATGCCTAACAATAGTTTTGCATGGCATCTGCATTGTGTAAACTGATAATCAACTGATTGTATTTTAAAAATAGTTTGTATTTTTGCGAACCGTTTTCCTTCTCTAACCCGTAACTGTTACTAACTGACTACTAAGTAAAATTGGAATAACGCATCACAAGCTCAAAAAACTTGTTTATCAAGTAATTACCGACTGCTGACTGCGTACAGCCAACTGCATACTGGTACGACTACCTTTTTTTGAGCAAGTTTTTAGCTCCTCTTAATATCATTTTTATCACTCAAAATTTTCGTGCATGAAAAACTTATTACCATTGCGTTTTCCTGCTTTACCAAAAGCAACACTGACAATGGTTTTCGCGCTGGTTGTGCAGCTGTTGTTCGCATCCAGCCACCGCGAAGCACCACTGATTTCCAACGACCCATTAGCGGACAACACGGATTTGTATGCCTTCCGCAGCCCGGATGCACCAAATACCATCACAATTATCGCTAATTATATCCCGACGGAATTGCCGGATGGCGGTCCGAATTATTACAATTTCGGCGAAAATATTCGCTATGAAATTCATATTGACAACAATACAGCAACTCCAGGGGATGACATTATTTACAGATTCACCTTCCGTCAAGTCAATGAAGACCCGACTACGTTCTTTAACATTCGCTTGGGAAAGCAGAATTTGAAGACTACTTACACGATGGAGCGCAGCATTAATGGCGGCACTTCGTTTCAGACACTCATCACAAACGGGATAGTACCGCCGAATAATATCGGACCTCGTTCCATCGAAAGCGCGGTAGGTTTAGGTGCGCCCAATTACAGCTCGCTATTTCAAGCAGCTATCAACACCAGTTCCGCCAGTGGCGAAAAGGTATTCTGTGGTCCTGTAGATGACCCATTTTATGCAGACTTAGGAGGCATATTTGACTTGGGTGATTCGCCGCGTCAGACTGGCAAAGTTCGGGATGCAATAGCCAAATACAATGTGCATAGTATCGTTATTCAGGTTCCGATCAGTGTATTGCAAAAGACCGGTAAGACTGTAAACCAAGCGGTAAGTATTTTAGATGGCGACTTCGTGATTGGCGTGTGGGCATCTGCCAGCCGTCGCGCGATGCGTACGCTTACTACGGATGGAACGGCTCCGCGTGACACGGGCACTTGGGTGCAAGTCTCTCGCCTCGGTATGCCTTTGACCAATGAAGTAGTGATTCCGGTTGGTTATAAAGACCGTTGGAATTTCCTCACGCCCTACCAGGATTTGGCAAACCTTGATACGTTTGGCAGATATTTCTACAATCCTGAGTTGGCACTGTACATGGATGATTCTCAATTTGGTGGAGCAGTACCTGCTTTCAAAGGATTGCGTATCCAGAGCAAATCACTCGGTGCTTTCGACTTCCGCAATGGTAAAAACGGCTTGTTTGGGTTGAAAGGTAATGCAGCGTTGGCAGGCACGGCATTGGCAGAAGCGGCATTCGGCGGCTTATTATTGCCAGCTGCTAATTCTCCGCGCTCGGTGGATTTGTGGCCCATTTTTCATACCGGTGTGCCCAATTTACCACCTTATCAATTGGCAACGGGTAAGCCAGCTGGAAATCCATTGGCAGCCGGTAAACCGTTCATCAATAATTTCTTGCCCAATGGCGGCGATATGCTCCGCTTGAATATGGCAGTACCTATTACTCCTCGTAACAGTCCGGCTTTCAGCAGTTTAGGGCTTGTGCAAGCTGCGGTACTCGGTTTAACAGATACGACTTACAACAAAAATACGAGCATTCAATTCATTCCTAATATGGATGGTTTTCCGAATGGTCGCCGTCTGGAAGATGATGTAACGCGTATTGAATTGCAAGCAGTAGGTGGCGTGGTATTGGCAGCTATTGGCTTGTGGTATGATGATTATGTACCTGCTAGCAGCCCTTCTCCGGTTACCAATTTATTAGTAAACGTATTGCAATATTCTACCGGTGTAGAAGCAAACGATGCGAGTTTCAGGCCTACTTTTCCCTATTTGGCAACGCCTTGGCGCGGAACTGAAGTTGGACAATAAGTTATTTATTTTCAAAATATATAGAGTGACAAATTTCATTTCACTTTAATGATTTAAAAAAATGAAAAAATTAAGTGCGTTATTATATCTATGCTTACTGGTCGCACAAGTTGCGCTGGCCTCCAGCCACCGGGAAGCACCGCTTATTTCGAATGACCCGCTGGCGGATAACACGGATGTGTATGCCTTCCGCAGCCCGGACAATCCAAATACGGTTACGATTATTGCCGCCTACATTCCATTTCAATTGCCACAAGGTGGTCCCAATTATTATGGTTTTGGTGAGAATATACGGTATGAAATTCATGTTGATAATAACATTGCTACTGCCGGCGATGACATTATTTACCGTTTCACATTTACCAAAACGTATGAAGATCCAACTACGTTCTTCTACATCAGATTGGGTAAGCAAAATCATAAGACCACTTTTAAATTGGAAAAAAGTACCAATGGTGGCATGAGTTTTACGACAGTGATTGCAAATGGCACTGTGCCTCCTTACAATGTCGGTCCACGTTCTATCAGTGGTGGAGCCGGTCTGAATACGTCGTATGGTACGTTGATGGCAAATGCGATTGATACGGCTTCCAGTGGCGAGCGTGTATTTTGTGGTCCTACCGATGATCCATTTTTTGTGGATTTAGGTGGTGTGTTTGATTTAGGTGATTTACCACGCCAGAGTAGCAAACCGACCGATGCAGTGGCTTGTTACAACGTTGCTACGATTGCATTACAAATTCCGGTTGAGTTATTACAAAAAGATGGCAAAAATCTTACACAGATATCAAATGTCCTTGATCCAAATTTTGTAATTGGAGTTTGGGCATCTACCAGCCGTCAGCAGATCCGTACTTTGAATACTGCTGGAAATGAATCCTTTAGTGGCAATTGGGTGCAAGTATCGCGCCTCGGGATGCCCTTGACGAATGAAGCAGTGATTCCAATCGGTTCCAAAGACCTGTGGAATGCACTTACGCCTTATCAAGACTTGGCAAATATCGCTACGTTCGGTAATTATTTTTACAACCCAGAACTGGCGTTGTACATGGATACTACGAAGTTTGGTAACGCAGTACCCGCTTTTGCACCGCTTCGTATCCAGAGTAGATCACTCGGTACTTTTGACTTCCGCAATGGTAAAAATGGCTTGTTTGGTTTGAAAGGCAATGCAGCTTTGAATGGCACGGCATTGGCAGAGCCGCCCGCCGGTTTTGGCAATTTGTTGCTCCCAAGTGCTAATTCTCCGCGCTCTGTGGATTTATGGCCCCTTTTTCATACAGGCGTACCTAATTTACCGCCTTACCAACTTGCGACGGGTAAGCCTCGTGGCAATCCATTAGCAGCAGGCAAACCCTTCATTAACAACTTTTTACCCAATGGTGGAGACATGCTCCGCCTCAATATGGCAGTGCCGCCCACGCCGCGTAATAGTGCAGATTTTAGCACTTTAGGACTCGTACAAGCAGCGGTATTAGGCTTGACCGACCCCCGATATAACGGCAATAGGAATGTGCAATTTATTCCAAACATGGATGGTTTCCCCAATGGACGCCGCCTCGAGGATGATATAACGCGTATCGAATTACAAGCAGTAGGTGGTATTGTGTTGGCAGCGATTGGCTTGTTCTATGATGATTATAATCCATTGGACAGCACCGCTTCGCCTGTGTCGCCCATCTTGCTGGGTGTGTTGGGTTATGATACAAAAGTAAGTGTGAATGATACCACGCTTAAAGCCGCCTTCCCATACGTGCAAACGCCTTGGTCAGGTACAGGCAAATGCTCCGGTGAAGAGCGCAATTACACACAACCTGCTATCCTGCCGCCTTCTATGACGACGGGCGTAACAGGTTTGAATGCACAAGATGTATTTGCTTATAACTTCCCGAACCCATTCAGAGCGACGACCACGTTCAAGTATCGCGTTCGTTCGAGTGGCAAGTTATCTATTGCTATTTATGATATGAATGGCAAGTTATTACAGACAGTAGTAAATGAAAATATACAGCCGGGTGAATACCAAACGGAGTGGAACACCGCTTCGCTGGCAGCCGGTACGTACCTTGCAAGGATTTCGCTGGGCAACCGGACGATTCAATCCATCAAATTATCGAAGGTAGAGTAAATTACAATGTGGCGCATTTATCAAATGAAAATCTGGCACATTTTTGAAATGCGCCACCTTAGTAGAAGCACGTTTGTTGGCTGTAAATCTGTTGGTAGACAGACAGCAGACGTGCTTTTTTTATACCTTAACCACTTGTTTTTGACATATTAGTATTTTTTTTAATTTTGGCTCAATTCCCAAGAACAATAGCATTTAGCCGACCTTTTTATTCTTTTACAAGAAATTAAATCGAACATAAACGCGCAATTCGCCTTTCTCTTTTCAGATTGGCTATATTTGCTGTTACATCCAAGACTACCTTATCCTTGAGCAAGATAAAATTGCCTACATCTGATGAAATAATTGTCCGTTTGCTGCAAGACAGTAAAAAGGAAGGTTTGTCATTGCTATATGATAAATACGCATCTGCATTATACGGCGTTATCTACAGGGTGCTACAAAACACAGAAGCAGCAGAGGAAGTATTGCAAGATACAGTCTTGAAAATATGGAATAACGCGCTAAAATATGACGCTGCCAAAGGCAATTTACTCACTTGGATTGTAAATATTGCGCGCAATGCTGCTATTGATAGGGTTCGCCTAAAAAGTTTTAATATTAAAAATGAAAAAATCGAAGACATCTCTTTTGTATTGTCTGAAGCTGGTTTGAATCCTGAAACCATCGGTTTGAAGGATTTGACAAAAAAGCTAAATCCAGAACAAAGAGCCATCGTAGATTTGATTTACTTCAAAGGATACACGCAATCAGAAGCGGCAGAAGCTTTAGAAATTCCACTTGGAACAGCAAAAAGCCGCCTGTACGCAGCCATTAATCGTTTAAGAGAAATGTTTTAGCAGGGTGTAATGAATGTAAAAGCCTACATAGAATCGGGCGTGCTGGAACTTTATGTGATGGAAGCGCTCTCTCCTGCCGAAAGCAGAACGGCGTTGGCATTGGCACAACAATACCCAGCAATACAAGCCGAAATCGAACACATTCAAGAAGCATTGAATGAGTATATACTCCTACATGCTCGGGAGCCAAGACCGGAATTAAAAAAACAAATTTTAGATAAAATTCAAGATGCCGCTACAACGGTCTCTCCCCTTGCTAACACTAACATAAAGTGGATTGCTTTGCTAATTTTTGCGCTCATTGGATGGCTTTTGTGGCTCTTCTTTTTGTACAAATGGACCCGTGCCGAGCAAGAATTAGAAAAAATTGTGCTTGAAAAAGAAGATTTAGAGACGCGCAACTGGGGTGCTTCCGAACGATTAGATATTGTAGAAAACCCTACGACTAAGACGGTTCGTTTAAAAGGTAGACCAAATGAAGAAGTAATTGTCTATTGGAATCAGGCACGAAGAAAGACTTTACTGTCTATTAAAAACTTAGCACCACCAACTCCCGGCACACAATACCAACTCTGGGCAATTGTAAATAATAAACCACAAGACGCAGGTCTTATTACGTTTGGAAGTTCCAATTTGCAGGAAATGAACGTAGTTGTAGCAGCGGAAGTATTCGCTATCACTTTGGAAAAAGAAGGCGGCAGTGCTGCACCTACTTCAAAACCGAGTATTGTTGGGACGATTTAATGGGTGCGATTAGGAAATGGTGAGCGGTGATTAGGAAATTGATTTTTTGGAAGTTTCAATTGCCCCGTGCTTTCCGCCGACGGTCGTAGCCTACGGCGGAAAGCACGGGGCAATTTTTAAAAACTGCCAAATGTCCTTCGAGACCGCTCGCCTAATGTTTGCAATCGTTCCACCGATTCATTACTGAATACTAATCTAACAAATTGTTCACTATTTTGCTCGCCCCAATGGGTCATGTGCGTGACGGCTATTTTCCCTTTTTGTAATAATAATTCCGACGCTTTTTCGGCAGTCATTCCAAAAGACGTGACATCCAACAATTGCGACCATCCACCGGCGGCGGGTATCATATTGTAATTTTTTAACTGCTCATTGACTACGTCGCGCCGCGCTTCCCATACTTGAACGCTTTCTGCAATATCGTTTTCATCCATTTTCAAAGCTGCTGCCGCTCCCATTTGACTAATGCCCACCGGCGTTACCGTATTATAAATATGTGCTTTCGCGATTTCGTTGATAATAGATTTAGGAGCGACGACCCAGCCCACGCGCCAGCCAATCATGCGATATTCTTTTGATACAGAGCCAATTGTAATCACTCGTTCCGACATATCAAATAACGTTGCAGGATGAACTACTTTTTGATGATCATACAAAATGCGCTCCATCGCTGCATTGTACAACAGCCACAAATTCCGTTCTCGGCACAATCCTGCAATTGCTTCCCACTCTTTCAAATTTAAAACTGCTCCCGACGGCATCGAAGGATTCATGATAAAAATTGCTTTTGTTTTTGGGGTCACCGCTTGCCGCAATGCGTCCAAATCCAATCGCCACTCGCCAAACGTGGACACGAATGGCACGAGCTTCGGCACGCCTCCCGCCAATCTTACCCGATAAATCATGCCTGCATACGTCGGGTCGGTCAAAATTACCTCATCGCCCGGATTCGTAACTGCCAGCAGCGCGTCCAATAATCCTTCCGTTCCGCCGCAAGTGATGACTACATTGTTTGCTTCGTAAGACAGTTTTGTTTCTTTCTGTAATTTCTCGGCTACTGCTTGTCGCAATTCCATTCTACCCGTAAACGGCAAGTAACTGTTATCATCATCACGCCCGACGGCGTTCCGAGTCGCTTCCAATACTACTTCCGGTGGGCGCAAATCAGTATCTAAATTTTCCATGCGCAACACGTCCGGGTCATTGCCAGCCGCATTTGCCACTTGGTCTATCGAAAATCCGGGAATGTTTTGAAGGCGATTCATTTGATTCAATTTAAGATTTGGCAAATCTATACAAATAAAATTTTCATTTTTGCATCTTCAGACGTGACCGGTTTTCGAAAACCGGTCACGTCTCAATAACCCACTAAAATTACAAAAATTTATGATTTCAATTGCTACCCTTCCAGACGTGCCAGCCCTCGTTCACCTTATCAATAGTGCTTATCGCGGCGAAGGCTCCAAGCAAGGCTGGACCACCGAAGCTGACCTCATCGGCGGCTTACGTACAGATGCCGAAGAATTACAAAAGATTATTAACAAATCTGACAGCGTCCTTTTAAAGTATGTGAATGAAACCGACACCCTCATCGGCTGTGTGCGCCTAAAAAAACAAGATGATAAAATCTATCTCGGTATGCTTTCGGTCTCTCCAACCTTGCAGGCAAAAGGCATTGGCAAGCAACTCCTCCAAGCCGCCGAAAATTACGCTCAAAAAGAAAACGTCCCTACCATTTACATGACGGTCATCTCCGTACGCCCCGAACTCATCGCGTGGTACGAGCGCCACGGCTATCAACGCACAGGCGAAATCCTACCCTTCGAACCGAATGAAAAGTTTGAAATTTTGAATCAGCCGCTGGAGTTTGTGGTGCTGGAGAAGAGGGTATGATAATTATAATGATGGTTTAATAGTCTTATCTTGAAGGGATTATTTATAGAAAAATGTGCCCACGCATGGTGCGACCCTTTTAGGGTCAAATGTAGGTGACATCTATTTGTGCTATAAACATACGACCCTTTCAGGGTCACATAGCGTCATCCCAAAGGGATGAAATGTTTATAGCTCCAATGCGTACAAAAGGTTCGACCCCGATGGGGTCGTATTGGTGAATTATTCGTTTGCTATAAACATTTGAATCCTTCGGATTCGGCGTTTATTTCGTTTAATTCAATGAAGATTTCCTAATTCTTCACGGCTTCCATCAACGCCCGATACACTGCACTTTCTTGTAACAACGTTGGACAACCCAATATCACGACGTGTTCCCGCGCACGGGTGAGGGCTACGTTTAGCTTGCGGTCAATACCTTCGTCGGAGCGGGAAGAAAGGGCTTCGAGTTGATATAAATTATTGGTACACAAGGAGATGAGAATAATATCGCGCGCGCCGCCTTGATAGCGTTCGACGGTGTCTATAGTTAAGTTCGTGATGTCTATTTCTTTCCCAACAAGTACGCTTCTGATTTGAGCGATTTGAGCGCGGTACGGCGTTATGATTCCAATGTTTAAGGGTACTTGGTATTTAGTATTTAGTATTTGGTATCCAGCATCTTGTGGCTCGCGTCTGGCATCTGGCATCTGGTATCTGACATCCTGCAATTTTCGAAAAGCCACAATCAATTCCGCTATCTTTTCCGCCTCATGCCGGTTGGTTTTCATCGTGATACTGAGGGTGTCCATTTCGGTAGGAATAAATAAGACCCGTTTTTGACAAATCATATATTCTAAGTCAGTAGCATTTCCATTTACTTGGAATATAATGGAATTGATTTGCCGTGAATAAGCAGGCGTAGTTTCGGGTAGAATTTTCAAGGTATTTTGATAAAAATGAATATTTGGAAATACCATGATGTCTTGGTGCATGCGCCCTTGATGGCTGAGTTGCGCGTACGCCCAGTGCCAGCCTTGTTGTTGACAGCGTTTGAAAAGGCGTTCAAATAAAGAGTTTCGCAAGTTGGTCAAGCCAATATTTTGCAAATCAGCATCGCGCACGGTGGAGGCTTCGGCATCTTGCGTAACAACAGCAGGTAATTGTTTGTGGTCGCCAATGAGGAAGAAGCGTTTAAACTGTGGCAACAATCCTGCTAGCATCGGTTCCAATATCTGCGAGGCTTCATCAATAATAACGGTATCAAATTTTTTGAGCGAAAATAGTTCTGGTTTGGTGCCAATGGAAGAAACGGTTGCCACAATAATACGATGGTTTTCAATGACTTGCTTTAAATCTTGCCGCGTAGTAATGCCTTCGGTTTTAGTTTGTAATAACTGCCCGTGAAAGCGTTCATCCGTCGAGTAATGCGAACCAATTCTAAAATATTGATTGCGAATATCGCCGCCAATTGCCTCAATAGATTCACACATTTCGTCCACCGCACGATTGGTGTAAGCTAATAATAAAATATTTTCATTAGTATTTTGTAATAAATACTGTACGATATGTCGCAACATAACGCTGGTTTTGCCGGTGCCGGGCGGTCCCCAGAGTAGAAAGTAATCAGGAGCGGATAATAACTGACGTAAAATATTATGTTGCTCTTCCGTTAATTCAATATCTTTTACTAAATGGAACGGCTCTCCTTGCTTTGGCGGACAATTTCCTAATAACAAATTCTTTTTACTTGGATGGCTTTTCGCAAATTCATATAAGCCGCGGTACATCGCTAAAAACGAGCTATCGAGCAAATCCGGTTCGAGATTCCAAAGTTTAAAATGCTCAAAAATAGAAACGTTGAACTGCCGCGAACGCAAGCGTACCGTGACAGAATCGGGTTTCAATTCTACAATCGTACATTTGAAAATCTGCTGCGCTAAGGGCGAATCACCTTGTGGATATAACACAGCAATGTCTCCTTGTCGGAAATTGGCGAGTGGATTCGTGTAAGCTGTTTTATTAAAAATCAAGAGTGGTTCATCCGCATTCGTCTGATTTTGAGCGAGTTGTAAATGACTGATAATACAAAATTGTTCTTGCTTGCGTTCAAAAGTATCCAACCAAAGCGATGCCTGTCCATTGACGGATTCGATGCCTTGAATACCCGTTTTCGCTAATTGATGTTCGCGTGCAATAAAGCCCGAAAAAGCAGTAATGTATTTTTTTTCTATTACATTTAGATTAGTCCAATTCTTTTCAAACTCGGTCAAATCCTTCATTGCAAAGCCTTTCAAATGTGGAAAGAATCCCGGTTTTAATTTGCCAAATAACTTTTCACCTTGTTCTAACAAATCGCCTTTTTGTCCAATTTGTAATAACATCCATTCCAAAGCTACTAAATGATTCCGAACCTGTAACGCCTCATATTGCTGCGCTCGCACACGCGGCGCAAAACGCAAGGGACGCTCTTCCTGACTGGAATATAATATGTAATTAACCGGATTAATTTCTTTACCAAAAGTGGATTGTATCAGCAAATCGTATAATAAAGTTTGTACAAAATGATTTGGACTGATGCCATATACATTGGGCTGAAAAGGTTTACCACTTTTTAATTCTATGATTGCCGACTTTTCTTCGGATTGGTGAAAAACGTCCAAACGACCTTGTAAACCGTAGATTTCGGAGTAGAATGTAGGTTCTAAAAAGCAGTGGTCAATCTCTAATTGCTGCTCGGCTAAATCTTCTTTTACTAGTTTTTTCAGCGTCAAAAAGTGTCGTTGACTTTCGTTATGAATCTCGCGGAGTTGCGCATTTTCAAATAAACAAAACGCTAAAGGACTGATTTGGAATACTTTCGGAAATAATTCTTTGAATGTAATATCGGGTTGATGCATTAATTCATCCAAGAAAAAGTTAGCAATATTTCCCAACGCCAAGTGTTTGCTGACTTCAAATGGCATAAATTTTTTGGTCAAATGCAGGAACGGCTCTACCCTACCCTCGCGGAAACATTCGGCAACGGCGGACACGTCCACCAAATAATCCGGCTCCACCACAAATGCTTTCGGGCGATAAATGCCCGCTTTATCAATTTCTACATCCAGCAAATTCAAGGTAACCGGAAAGCCAAATACCCGCCGAATCCCGGCAATTGTCGGGTCGAAATTTTCATTATGTCCGATAATGCCATATTGTACCCGAACGGTATATTCTGGCGCATCTTCTGACTTGACAATCAGTTGTTTAAGTGTTTTATCATCGCGCAAAGCGACCACCCGCAACTTGGGTCGGAAGGCTCGGATTTCGGAAGGCGTGTAAACATATTGCCACTTTTCTGGGATTAATGTTTGTAATTCCGATGTAATAGGCGTTTGTAATAAAATAGAAATACATTCAGCAACAACTTTCAAACCCAATGGATATAATTCTTCGCTTGCTTGTCCAGTTCTAAAGCTATTTTCCGCTAATTTTCGGAAAGAATGAATGTAAAATTGGAGCTGCCGTTCGAGTTGATGCTGGTGCGACACGTACGCGATGCGTGCAAACAAGGTGGAAAATTGCAGCCGCTCGGCTTTTGTTACTTCTAAAAATAACAATTGTAATAAACGATATAATGCGGCGACGTTGCCAGACAGCTCGGTGCGTTGGGTGATTTTTTTGAGTTCGTTGAAAAGCAGGAGTGCTAA
>CAZJXN010000067.1:0-3782 GCA_964549655.1 uncultured Saprospiraceae bacterium | reverse complement strand
GTGTATTGGCGCAGTTTTTCTTCATAAAAACCAAGTACAATATCGTCTTTCGGAATGCCCATTTCATTCAGAATATCGGCTACTTCCAGGTCAGTGCCATCATGCTGTATCCATACTTTTCCATCTGCTTTTATATCAATGTGAATAAAACATCCATAAATACGAATTCCCTTTTGAAATCCAACATTTACCAACTGGTAATGCCTTCCCTCTTCATCTTTAACAAATTGGGTTTGTACCTGTTCTCTGTCTTTACGAATGTCTGCTTGCTCTTGCATGAAACTCGTAATAATTTGTCGGTATTTTGCTATTTTTTCCATTCTACAATATTTTGATTATCTACATTAAATGCAATGATTTTCAAATCAAATCGCTCCATCACTCTCTTCATATGATAATTATTAAAATAGTTGATGTAAAACGTTTCAGGAACTGCCATGTACAATGCTCTGTCCGGCTCCTTTCTTTCCAACGCTACTTGATAATTATTAAACTGTCCTAAAGCATTATGAAAAGCTGATACAAAAGATTTACCGACGAAACTTTTGATTTCAACTGCAATTTTTTCTCCTGCTTTTTCTGCGCCTATTAATCTTTCTGCACCTAAATCAATGTGATAATCCGAATCACCCAGTCCTGGTATAGTCAGCGGGTCATGCGTAATCGTCCAGCCATCTTTTATAAGTGCTTCTCTCACATCCTCGTGATACAAATCATGTTTCGACATTGCAGTAATGATTTTTTAATTTCCATTTACTGCAACTACGCCCATGATTTCCGGTAATTTGCTGCGAATAGCGTGTTCGATACCCGCACGCATGGTGATGAACGACATACTACAACCATCACAAGCACCTAACCACTTGATTTGCACGATGTTATCTTCCGTAACATCCACCAATTCCACATTCCCCCCATCTACGGCAAGATGCGGGCGAACGTCATTGAGCGCAGCGTCTATTCGAGCTAATAAAATTTCTTTTTCCATTTTGATTTTGTATTTAGTATCTGGAACTTAGTATGTAGTATCCAGTATTTGATATCTAGGTGTAAGTAACAAGGGATAAACCCATCACCCGATCACCCCATCACCCGATTTATTGCATCATCTTCACTACCTTCGTTGGTTCCATCATTTCATTGCGCAAAGCGACTTGTCGGGCTACGTTTTTAGCAATATTTAAAAAAGCTTCTTTTGTAATGGGTTCGTCTCCCAGAATTGCCGGTTTACCCGTGTCGCCACCTTCTCTAATTCCCTGAACGATAGGTACTTGTCCTAACAAAACGGAACGACTCAATTTCGCTAATTTTTTACCTCCACCTTCGCCGAACAATAGATATTTATTATCAGGCAATTCTTTGGGTGTAAACCACGACATATTTTCTACCACTCCTAAAATCGGCACATTAATTTGCGGAAGCAAAAACATATTCATCGCTTTCACTGCATCCACGATGGCTACTTCCTGTGGCGTAGTGACCATGACAGCTCCAGTAATCGGCACGGTTTGTACCAACGTTAATTGAATGTCACCGGTTCCCGGTGGTAAATCTACGATTAAATAATCCAAGGGCTGCCACATCGTGTCTTGTACAAATTGTTTGATAACGCCCGACAAACGTGGACCGCGCAGCACGACTGCCTGCTCCGGCTCCACGATGAAACCGATGGAAACAACTTGCATTCCGTAGGCTTCGAGCGGTACGATTTTGGGTTTGTCATACACGTATTCAATTTGAGGTCGTCTGCCTTGCAAGCCGAGCATCGTGGGAATGGACGGTCCATATAAATCCGCGTCTAAAATGCCCACTTTTGCGCCGAGTTGTTGTAAGCCAAGTGCTAAATTGACCGCCACCGTTGACTTCCCCACGCCACCTTTACCCGAAGCCACCGCGATGATATTACGAATTTGAGGCAACACGCTCGTGCTTTGCTGGGATTCTTCGGTGTATGCGCTCAAGTGAATGTTGACGTTGGCTTGCGGATAAACTTCTTGAATGGCAGCGATGCAAGCGAAGTTGAGTTCGGATTTATATTCACTTTTGAGTGAGGGCAGTTCGATGGTAAAATTAATGTTATTGCCCTCCACAGCAAGGTCGCGCACCATACTGCGGGTGATGATGTCCTGCCCAGTGGTGGGGTCGAGGACGCGGGTAAGGGCTTTTATGATGGTTTTTGTATCTATAGTCATTTTATTATTTGATTTTAAGCGACTAAAGTCACTTATACGAGTACAGGCTAAAGCCTGTGCAACTACAAATTTACAAACAAATGGTTGCAAAAAAGAGTTTTCCGAGTAGAAAGTTGGAGGAGTAAAATCGCATATTGTAAACTAAATGTTAAGCTTTTAGAATTTTTGACGAAATGAATTTTTTAACATAACTACCTATTGACAATATCATTTTAAATTTCCACCTTTGTAATGAACAACACATCAAAAATTTTCTTCTTTCAATTCCTTTCTTGAAAGAATTCCATTTATATTTTACGTAGTAAAAGCTGGTTTATTATTGGTTCATCAAACGAAGTGTCTTGATAAGATACTTTAATATCTATTCTTTCAAATAAATATTTATTGATTCATCATTTGATATTTGATGAATGGTTCGTTTTATTTATTCTATTTTTTGAAATCAAAATCCTAAAACCGATATGCAACACCTATCCTTAAAAATCTGTAAAATCTTTATTCTCCTTGCGTTAGCTTTGGCCTCTCAAACTTCGCTTGAAGCACAAGGTACTAACTACACGGGGCTTTTCAACAGTGGTAATTTTACTAAAACAATTGATTTGGGTTTACCAGTAGGAACCGTAGCTGCATCAGCAGATGTTTCTTCTGGAGGGGCAAGCTATACCATCCCGATCGCGGTTCCACCGGGTACAAATGGAGTCGCCCCACAAATTACAGCCTCCTATAATTCGTTGGGCGGTAATGGAGTACTTGGATACGGCTGGAGTCTCGGTGGATTATCCGTTATTTCGCGTGGTCAGAAGACCATCTATCATGATGGCACTGCCAATGCCATTGATTTTAGTGCCAATGACCGCTTTACATTGGATGGTACGAGATTAGTGGTTGTAAGTGGTACTTATGGAGCCAATGGCGCTACCTACGCTACAGAATCGGAGAGCTTTGCAACCATTACTTCTTATGGGTCAACTGGAGGAGGACCAGACTATTTTGAGGTAGTCACAAAAGATGGAGTCACAATGGAGTACGGTAAAACCAGTGATTCACAATTTCGAAATCAAGGCAACACCATTGTTTTGTATTGGAGACTCAATAAGATAAAATACAATGATGGTAATTACATGGTGTTTGAGTATTTTAACGATTTTTATAGAGATTCTCGCATCCAAACAATAAGATATACAGGTAATTCAAACACAGGGTTGATACCTTATAATATACTTCAGTTTAATTATTCTGTACGTACAGATATAAACACCACCTATCAGGCAAATGCTTCTGTGGCAAGTAGGTATTTATTAGACAATATCACTATCACCGCTGAAGGTTCAGCTGCTTTTAAGACCTACACTTTTAAGTATGGTTTTAACGATGTGAATTCTTTTTTGAAAGAAGTAGTTGAAACTGGTAGCAATGGTGTTTCATTAAACTCCACTATTTTTAAATATGGAGACGAACCGGCAGATTTTCCAATGCCTACTAGTTCTGGTGCTGTAGCTGGACAAACCATTGATATACTTTCTGGAGACTTTGACGCAGACGGGTATTCCGACATTTTAGCTGCTACTCGCATGATGTCGGGCAATATAA
>CAZJXN010000066.1:0-28033 GCA_964549655.1 uncultured Saprospiraceae bacterium | reverse complement strand
GCCAAAAGGTCAATTTTCATTCTAAACCGGGATACCATTTTTTATAGGTTTAATTGGTGATAGGTTTATAGGGTGATGCGCTTGTTTCTTATCACGCTATTACTTTATTCATTAATCACCTCTTTAGCAATTAAAAATCTAAAAAGAAGGGGTGATTGAATAGTGCAAGTCCTGAGTGCATCACCCTATAAACCCACCACCCTTTCACCCAATCACCTCTTTCAACTACACGTATTCTTCGTTTTCCACCACTTCGGCTTCCGGCTCCTGTACCGTCATCCAAAAATAAATGCCTGCCGCTATCATCGGAATGATGCCCAGAAAACAAAAGATTACAGTTGAATTCCAGCTTTCATTATAATCCATGCGCATTTGCGACAAGCCGAAATAGAGCATTACACAATACAAGGCGGCACAAGCGAGATACAATAATTTGGACTCCTGTCGGAAAAACGCACCCCAAATCACGGCACTAAATAACTGCCACGAGCCTGTGAAAAGCATGGAAGTCATAAAAAACAAACTAATGTCGCGGTCTACCAGCGTCATCGCTCCGAACGTAGTCATCGCGCTCACGAGCAAAAATTGAAACAAAACGTCTACGCTGTAAAAAATGTCTTTGAATGTTGTCATGGTCTATGGTTTTTTACAAAGTTACGAAATTTTATTTAACTTTCAATACTTACTGAAACTTTTGAACGAAAAAATATGCTAACTTATTCTATTTTTGCAAAAAAAAAAGAATAATGAGTATTACACCAAATGAAGTCAGTGCTTTACTACGTAAACGCAGGTCTATCGTCCCAAAGTTTTACGTTAACAAACCAATTCCAAAAGAAATGATCGAAGCGGTTTTGGAGAATGCCAATTGGGCACCTACGCACCGCCTCACGCAGCCTTGGCGTTTCAAGGTTTTCACTGGGGAAGCCATAGAATCTTTGGCACAATATATGGGCGACTTCTTTAAAGAGAACACGCCAGCCGACCAATATTCCGACGAGAAGCAAGAAAAAAGTATGGAAAATCCACGCCGCTCGGCTTGTGTGATTGCGATTTGCATGAAAAGAGACGCTGAAAATAAAATTCCAGAGTGGGAAGAAATTTCCTCCGTAGCAATGGCAGTGCAGAATATGTGGCTCACGTGCACGGCTTATGATATTGGTAGTTACTGGAGTTCGCCGCGAGCGGCTTTAGAAGGCAATGAATTTTTGGGTTTGAATGAAGGGGAGCGTTGCTTGGGTTTATTCTACATGGGCTACCACGAAGCACCGGAATTGCCGGGAAAACGGACACCTATTGCGGAAAAAGTAGAATGGGTTTGAGTTCGGAAGTTTGAGGTTTGGAGTTTGGTAGTTCGGGATTCAAGCTTTACTAAAACTTTTGAACGTTGAACCTCAAACATTTAAAAATATTGCGTTACTTTTGCCGCCGTTCTTTTAAAATAAATCTTTGAAACTAAGGACTTAGTGTATGAATGAATCAATAATTTACCTCATACCATTATTTGGGGTAATTGCTTTAGCGTATATGGTGTGGCGTTCGGCTTGGGTGCGCCGACAAGATGCAGGAGATGCAAAAATGCAGGAAATTGCCAAAGCGATTGCAGATGGTGCATTGGCATTTCTAAAAGCCGAATATCGTATTTTAGCCGTTTTTGTAGTGATTGCAGCAGCATTATTAGTGGTTTTAGCTACGATGACCAAAGCAGCGGCGCACTCGCACTGGTTTATTGCCGTTTCATTTGTAATAGGTGCTATATTTTCGGCAACTGCCGGAAACATTGGGATGCGCATTGCTACAAAAGCGAATGTACGTACCACGCAGGCGGCTCGCACGAGTCTGACGCAAGCGTTGCGCGTGTCGTTTGCGGGTGGTTCCGTGATGGGCTTAGGTGTGGCAGGTCTGGCAGTACTGGGTTTGAGTGCTTTATTTGCTTTTTTCTACCAATATTTTATGGGCGGCGACCTGAAACAAGGTGGCTATGAAGAAATGACGCGGGTATTGGAAGTATTGGCAGGATTTTCTGTTGGTGCGGAAAGTATCGCATTGTTTGCACGAGTAGGCGGCGGTATTTACACCAAAGCGGCGGACGTAGGTGCTGACCTCGTCGGAAAAGTAGAAGCCGGTATCCCAGAAGATGACCCGCGTAATCCCGCGACTATTGCTGATAATGTGGGTGACAATGTAGGCGACGTAGCCGGTATGGGCGCTGACTTATTCGGCTCTTATGTAGCAACGATGCTTGCCGCAATGGTTTTGGGCAATTATGTGATTCGAGATATGGGCGAGGGTTTCACGGATGCTTTTGGTGGCATCGGTCCGATTTTATTACCGATGATGATTGGGGGAGTTGGAATTATATTCTCTATTATCGGTTGCTTTTTAGTAAATGTGAAAGATACACCAGATGTCGGAACATCGCAGGTGCAAGCAGCTTTGAATCGCGGCAACTGGGTGTCCATTATCCTCACGGCTATTGCTTCTTACTTCTTGATTCAGGAATTCCTGCCTGCGGATATGAGTATGAAAGTGTTTAACGCCGGGCAGTTTACGACGCTTACCACTACTTCTATGAATGTGTTTTGGTCGGTGTTGATTGGACTTTTTGTAGGTGCAGCTATTTCTTTTATTACCGAATATTATACAGCTATGAATCGGGCACCGGTGTTGAGTATCATTCAACGCTCTGGTACGGGCGCGGCTACGAATATTATTGCAGGTTTGTCAGTGGGTATGATTTCTACTTTTATGCCTATTTTACTGTTTGCAGGAGCTATCTGGGGGGCTTATGAATTGGCAGGATTTTATGGCGTGGGCATTGCAGCAGCAGCGATGATGGCAACCACGGCGATGCAGTTAGCTATTGATGCTTTTGGTCCAATTGCAGATAATGCGGGTGGGATTGCAGAAATGAGCGCGTTGCCAGAAGAAGTACGGCACAGAACGGATATTTTGGATGCAGTAGGTAACACGACGGCAGCAGTTGGAAAAGGTTTTGCAATTGCTTCGGCGGCGTTGACTTCACTGGCGTTGTTTGCAGCGTATGTGACGTTTACGGGCATAAATGGTATTAATATTTTTGATGCAAAAGTGTTGGCAGCGTTGTTTATCGGTGGCATGATTCCGGCGGTTTTCTCTGCATTGGCAATGAGTTCCGTTGGGAAAGCGGCAATGGAGATGGTCAATGAAGTGCGTCGCCAGTTTCGAGAGATTCCCGGCATTCTGGAAGGCACGGGCAAACCAGATTACGAAAAATGTGTGGATATTTCTACAAAAGCCGCTTTGCGCGAAATGTTGTTACCAGGTGCGATTACCATTATTAGTCCAATTTTAGTGGGAATGTTGATGGGCGCAGAAGCTTTAGGCGCGTATCTGGCAGGTGTGACCGTGTCCGGTGTGATGTGGGCAATTTTCCAAAATAATGCTGGTGGTGCTTGGGACAATGCCAAAAAATCCTTTGAGAAAGGTGTAGAAATAGATGGGCAGATGTATTACAAAAAATCAGAGCCGCACAAAGCCGCTGTCACAGGCGACACGGTGGGCGACCCATTTAAAGATACGTCCGGTCCTTCTATGAATATTTTGATAAAATTGAGTTCGTTGATTGCACTGACCATAGCTCCGCTATTGTAAATGAAAAAATTTCTTCCAAGTCTCTTCCAGAAGACCCGGAAGAAGCAAGAACAAGAAATACGAAGGTGCCTGGTCTTACGATTGGCACCTTTTTGTTTTTTTATCACATTTTAATCACAAATAACCAATTACAATTCTCCAATCACAAATAACCACTCACCATTCCCTTTTCCTCTTGCGCCGAATCAGAAATTAATGTATTTTTATCCCCACCTATATTCGATACCTTGATTTTGAAAAATCATCTATATCACGAGCGACTTTTGTTATTGTTCTGTTAAAAAAATATTTTACCTGATTATTGACAAACAATTTACCCCGAAACCATATATTTATCTGTACAAAGTCGTTAGTACCAATAGTGACTTTTTATGATAGCAATAATGCCTTTCTTCCACTCTTTAAAAAATAAGCTTATGAAGTTGAGAGGACCGATTTTCTTCTCTGTGCTGCTCCTGACGCTGCTTGCAGCAGCGTTCTACCCAAAGATGGATAATGCCGAGAAGGATGCTGTGTTGATGCGCGCCATTTTGACCTTTTTCGGGCAATTACATTACCAGCCCAAACAAATGAACGATGATTTTTCCCAGAAGCTCTATACGCTTTACCTCGACCGGATTGATGGCGGACGTCGCTTTTTGACGCAGGAGGATATAAAGCGAATGGAGCAATATAAGACACAATTGGACAACGAGGCGCAGAACGGAACTTTTGCTTTCTTCGACCTATCGCTTGAGTTACTGAGCAATGGCATGAAAAAAACGCAGGGCTACTACCGAGAAGCACTTGCGAAGCCCTTTGATTTTACGGTAGATGAGTCTATCGAATTGGATAGCGAAAAGCGCAGTTTTGTGAAGAATGACAAAGAATTGAAGGATTACTGGCGGCGCTATATCAAGTACGAAGTAATGACCCGTGTGTCGGACGACTTGGAAAAGCAAAAGAATATGGGTGAGGAAGGTAGCCGCAAATCGCAGGAAGACCTTGAAGCCCAAGCCCGCAAGGATGTACTCAAACCCATGGATGATTGGTATGACACAATGAATAAACTTAAACGCTCTACTCGTTTGAGCTATTATTTGAATACGATTACCAATTTGTATGATCCGCATTCGGATTATTTGGAGCCAATAGATAAGCAAAACTTTGATATTCGCTTTTCCGGTCGCCTCGAAGGGATTGGTGCGCGCTTGCAAAATGATGGCGATTACACTAAAGTTTCTGAAGTTGTAGTTGGCGGTCCCGCTTGGAAAACCAAGGAATTACAAGATGGTGATATTATCACAAAAGTGGCACAAGGTAAAAATGGCGAGTGGAAGGATGTAACTGGTATGCAGTTGGACGACGTGGTGCAGTTGATTCGGGGGGAAAAAGGTACGGAAGTACGTCTTACCATTAAGAAAAAAGTAGATAACACGCTGGATGAGATTTCCATTATCCGAGATATTGTTATTTTTGAAGAAGGTTTTGCGAAGTCCTTGATATTGGATGGTACGCAGCCCGATGAAAAGATTGGGTACATTTACTTACCTCGTTTCTACGCAGATTTTGACCACCCGGATGGACGTTTCTCTGGCAAAGATATCGGTATTGAAATTGAGAAATTGAAGGCTGAGAAAGTAGATGGTATTATTCTGGACTTACGTAATAACGGAGGTGGTTCGTTGAATGATGTCGTGCAAATGTCCGGCTTTTTCATTGAGCAAGGACCGATTGTACAAGTAAAATCCAAGAGTCAAAACCCCGATGTGTTGGATGATAACGACCCGCGCGTTCAGTATGACGGTGCGTTGATTGTCATGGTGAATCACTTTAGCGCGTCGGCTTCTGAGATTTTGGCAGCAGCCTTACAAGATTATGGCAGAGCCGTTATTGTTGGTACGAATACGTATGGCAAGGGTACGGTGCAGCGTTTTTACGACTTGGATCGAGGTGTGAAAGGCTTTGAAGATTTGAAGCCGCTGGGCGAAGTGAAACTGACGGTACAAAAATTCTATCGCGTGAATGGTGGTTCTACCCAATTGCGCGGAGTCACCCCGGATATCATCTTGCCAGATAACTTTTCGTATATGGAAGTGGGCGAAAAAGAAGAAGATTATCCGCTGGAATGGACTGAAATCCCGTCTTTGCAATATAAGCAAAACGTTTACAAACTTTCTAACTTGAGCAAAGTCAAAGCAGAAAGTGAAAAGCGCGTGGCGAAAGATCCAACATTCCAAAAAATAGTACAGGGTGCGCAACGTATCAAGCAGCAAAGCAAGGAGACGAGCTTCCCGTTGAAGTTGGATGCTTTCATCGCTGTTTCCGAGAAGCAAAAATTGGAAACAAAGGAATACGAAGGCCTTTTCAAAGATAGCGTGAATAAAGGGGTGAAGAACTTGGAAGTAGACTTACCAAGTGTTCATGGAGATGACGCTAAGAAAACTCGAAATGAAACGTTTGTGCAGTCGGTTGCAAAAGACGTGTACATCCACGAAACGCTAAATATCATCCACGATTTAGTAAAAAAGAATTAATGTCTTGATATTTTAAAATAGAAAAGCCCGCTTGAACGTAGTTTTGAGTGGGCTTTTTGATTTAATCCTAAAATTTCTTATTTTTGTAAAAAAGCAAACTGCATGGCGATTCAGGCGAAAAAACAATTATTTACTGTAGACGATTATTACAAAATGGCGGAGGCTGGTATTATCAAACCAGATGACCGAGTTGAATTAATAAATGGCGAAATTATTAGAATGAGTCCGATAAAAAGTTTGCACGCGTGTATGGTAGATATTTTAGGTGCTGAGTTAAATTTTCAATTGCGTGGCAAAGCTATCATCCGAGTCCAAAATCCTATTCGTATCAAGCCCTACTCTGAACCAGAACCAGACGTAGTCATCACAAAATTTAGCAAAGACAGATATCGCAACCACCACCCCATTCCCGAAGATATTTATTTGGTTATTGAAGCAGCCGATACGACGTTAAGATCCGACCGCACCATCAAACAACGCTTGTACGCTGAAGCCGGCATCTCAGAATATTGGATTATAAATCTGAAAGCGCAACAAGTGGAAATGTATTTGCAACCGATTGGAAATGAGTATACTATAATGAAAACTGCTCAGATTACCGAAACGATTGTCTGTTCTACCATTCCTTTTGAGTTGGTGTTGGAGGAGTTGTTTTGACTTATTTTAAAGCTGACTAGTTCAATCTGAATAATTGTCACAATTATATGGAGTATTTTGCTGATTATCAGCTTCTTATGGTGTAGTCAATGGTCAATTATAAATGGTAAATCACTTAGCAACATTTCATCGTAAAAGCAACTCAATAAAAAAGGTGTCACCTCGCCAGCGAAATGACACCTTTTGAAAACTACTTATTCAGATGACTTAATGTTTTATTTTAAACACTTGCCTATCAAGAAATTAGTGACTGCCAAATGCATAGTGTCTATTGGACTCACTGCACATAATTCAAACTCTTATTAATAAACGCCGTCAACTCCGCGCCTTTTAGCATCCCTTGATTCAACAAAGCTAAATCGTACAAATACCGTCCCAATTGTATTTGTTTGTCTCCATCTTTTTCGCTGACTAATTTTTGCGCCACGAGCGGATGATTGGTATTCACAACCACATTTACAGAATCAGGAAAATCACCAAAACTCATGCCTTGAAAACTCTGCATTTCTTTCATCCGGCGCATGAATTCTGGGCGCGTGATGACCACGGGCTGATCTTCCGGCGACAGTGCTTTTAAAACCACCGAATTGCCCGGACCTGTGGTCAGTTTTTCAAAAATGCCTTTCACCGTTTCTTGCTCTTTCTCACTCAGAACAGATTCTACTTTTTCGTCTTTTTGAATCAAATTATCCACCGTATCCGAGTCCACCCGCACGAACGTGACGTTGCCGAGTTTATACTCCAAATTTTGAATAAAATGGTTGTCAATTACAGTGTCCATTAAGAGTACATCATAGCCTTTTTTACGAGTCGCTTGTATAAAACTATCGTGTGCCGCAGGCTGATGCGTGTACAGGAAAATGACTTTATCGTACTTATCGGTCTGGGTTACTTTTATTTTCTCCTTGTATTCTTCAATCGTAAAGTGCTGATTGTCAATGTTTTTCAACAATACAAAATCCGTAGCACGCTCATAGAATTTCTCGTCGGAGAGCATTCCATATTTTACAAAAACGCCGAGGTCATTCCACTTTGCTTCAAATGCTGCGCGGTCTTTATGGAATAATTCGCTCAATTTATCCGCTACTTTTTTGGTAATGTAACCCGTGATTTTTTTCACATTTTGGTCACTTTGCAAATAGCTGCGCGACACATTTAGTGGAATATCTGGCGAGTCAATTACGCCGTGTAACAGCATCAAAAACTCCGGTACAATGTCCTTCACATCGTCCGTGACGTACACTTGGTTAGAATAGAGTTGAATCTTATTCCGCTGATTTTCAAGGGTATTGCTCAATTTTGGAAAGTAAAGAACGCCGGTCAAGTTGAATGGAAAATCAATATTCAAATGAATCCAAAACATCGGCGCTTGCGCAAAAGGATGGAGTTCTTCGTAGAAATTTTTGTAATCTTCATCCGTCAGTTCATTCGGCTGCTTTTTCCAGAGCGGATGCGTATTGTTGATGATGTTGTCAACTTCGGTTTCTACCGCCGCTTCGCCTTCCCCTTCCATTTCTTTTTTCGTACCAAATTTAATTGCAACTGGCAGAAAGCGACAGTATTTTTGTAATAATTCTTCTATCCGATGGTCTTCCAAATATTCCACAGCGTCGTCGCTGATGTGCAGCACGATGTCCGTTCCACGTTCTACCTTTTCATTTTCAATAATTGTGTACTCCGGGCTGCCATCGCAACTCCACGTTACGCCTTGACTGTCAGGTTTATACGATTTAGTAATGGCTTCTACTTGATTTGACACCATGAAAGCAGAATAAAAACCCAAGCCAAAATGACCGATGATATTGCCCGTGTCATTTTTGTACGTGTCCAAAAATTCCTGCGCACTGGAAAAAGCGACTTGATTCAAATATTTATTCACTTCTTCTTCGGTCATACCGATGCCTTTGTCGCGGATGGTGAGCGTTTTCGCTTCTTTGTCAATCAAAATTTCGATGGTTAAATCGCCCAACTCGCCTTGCACATCGCCGCGCGAAGCCAATGCTTTCAACTTGGTCGTCGCATCAACGGCGTTCGATACTAATTCTCGAAGAAAAATCTCTTGGTCAGAATATAAAAATTGCTTAATGATCGGAAAGATGTTCTCGGTTTGAACGGAAATCGTACCTTTTTGCATAATGGTCTGTTTTTAGTCTTTTGAGAGGCGAGACAAATGGTGTGCCAGCATGGAGAAACTGACAAAATGGCGGGAAATAAAATTGGAAGTATGAGGTACAAAGTAGGAAAGGATCATAGTTGAACAGAGATATTTAACCACAAATTTACAGCGTTCCACACAGGTATTTTTGATAATCAACATAGCCTGGTAGAACGCTGCAAACGCTGTGGTTTATAGTAATGTGACACGAGCAAATCAGCACATTAGCAAATCAGCACATTATTTAGTAACCGTCTTTATCAACATCCCTTTCTTCACACGCTCGTTGAGTTCCATGCCATTTACAATAGACAATTCTTTGAGGCGAGCATCGGGTGTGCTGAAAGAACGCAGCGCTTGTTCCAAAGTGCCATCACTTTTTACGGTTTGCACTTTGATACGCTCTGCTTTTACATTGATTTTGGAAGGATCCGTTAGTTTTTTAAAATTGCTCATTGTATTTTCAAAAAAACGGGCATAATTATTAAAATCAGCCGCAGCAGTGATGCCGTAGAACGTATAAATCCGAGTTTCATACTCAATAAAATACATTAAAGCACCTACCGCACTGCCGTCTTGATTTTGCTGATTAACGATTAGCGCGAGGGCTGGCAAGCCGTTCACTGTTACATTTCGGCGGTCTTTTATTTGCATTCCTTGTTGGCTGCTCACTTTTTGTTCGGCTTCGGCGAGGGATTTTTCACCACCCAGCGTAAAAATCATAGCAGCTTTACCACCTTTGGGTGCCATTTGTACTTGCGAAGCCATATTTTGCAATTGCCAGTCTTGCGGCACTGGAAATTGAAATTTCAAATCAGGATGATAAAAAATGCCATTTTCTACGTAGCCGCCGCGTGGGTCTTCGCCATAAACGATGCCGTCAATCATGCGCAAGTAAGCGTCCCGATTTACTTTGACGGCTGCTTTAGTACTACTTGCTTGCCATTTATCTGCCAGCGCATTTACTTTTTTGTTGCGGTCTGCAGGATTGGGGTGCGTAGACATAAAGGTTGGAATACCACCTTGGTCGCCACTCAAACGGTCGAGTGTACTGAAAAAGCCTGCCATTTCACGCGCATCGTAACCAATTTTGCTGGAATATTCTACACCGAGTTCGTCGGATTGGGTCTCGTGGTCGCGACTGAATTTTAAAAACAATAAACCTAATCCTTGCGAAGCTAAATCGCCAAATTGTGCAAATTTCGGTGAAATGACCATGCCTGCTACCAAGCCGATCTGCGCCAACATTTGATTGCTGTATTGCTGCGCCGAGTGCCGCGCCGTAACGTGTCCAATCTCATGCCCCAATACACCTGCAAACTCTGCCTCATTGTTGAAATGCGCCATGATGCCCCGCGTGAAATACACATAGCCGCCCGGCACCGCAAACGCATTCACCACCGGCGAATCCAATACTTTGAATTGATAATCAAGATTAGGACGATGAGAAATACTTCCCATTTCTTTGCCTTTTAGCGTAATGAAGTCTTGCAATTTCTGGTCGTTATAAGCACCGAAGCTGGCTATGACTTCTGGGTCAGATTGCAAACCCATCGCTTTTTCTTGGTCTTCGGACATCAAAATCAGTTGTTTTTTTCCACTGACAGGATTGACCGCGCAGGAAAGCGCACAGCACAAAAGGAATGCGGTGCAAGTATATTTTAACATGGATAAAAAGTTGTGTTTTGTCATGATAAGATGGTTTTTTCGTTTTGAAAATTTTAGATTGAACCGTTTTCCGAAATTTTTGAAATTTCGGAAAACGATTCCGACCTATTTTAACAAAAACAGAAATAGGGCGGTGCTGTTCAATTGCGAAAAAGCAGCAAGTCAATTCCTTATGAAAAGGGAGGTATTTGTAATTTCAACCTTGCAACAACGACTCTGCTCCGTCTATCCAAATTTCCGTGCCAGTAATATGTGACGCATCATCTGAGGCGAGAAATAAAACGAGCTGTGCGACTTGCTCTGCCGTGCCGGGTTTACCATCCGTGAGCGGAATCGTGCCTTCGGGATATTCGACGGGCTCCTTGATTTGCTCTGTATTTCGTTTTTCGGTACTTTCTGCAATTTCGGTTTCAATCCAGCCGGGACAAACGACGTTGACGCGGATGCGATGCTCGGCGAGTTCGAGTGCCGCCATTTTTGCGAAAGCGACTTGTGCTGCTTTTGAACAGGAGTAGGCGGTTGCGCCAGCGTTGCTAAAAATACGAGTGCCGTTGACGGAAGAAGTGACGATGATGGAGCCACCTCGTTTTTTCAAATGTGGAATGGAGTATTTCGCAGTTAAAAAAGTACCTTTTAAATTGATTTCCAATGTTTTATCCCATTCTTCCGGCTCTAATTCTTCAATGGGTGCCCACACGCCGTTGATGCCCGCATTAGCAAAAACAATATTAAGTTGTCCAAATGTTTCAATGGTTTTAGCGATAGCGAGTTCCATTTCTTGCGGTTTTGAAATATCGGCAACTGCAAAAATCGCCGTTCCACCAGCCTTTTCAATTTCTTTTACGGTTTGCTGCAATTTATCTTCCGACCGACTTACAACGCACACTTTCGCGCCTTCTTTTGCCAATAAAATAGCCGCTGCTTTGCCAATGCCCGAACTTCCGCCGGTGACGAATGCAACTTTGTCTTTTAATTTCATGGTTTTTGGGTTGGTTTTCTAAATCAGCATTGTAAGGGATGAAATCTATCTAAATTATTAAAAAATCATCCTGTCAATCCCATAATCCTACGAATCATAGTCAAATTTTTTTTAGCGCATCCGGTTTGTGCGCCGCTTCTTCCCCACTTTTATCACTTTCTACCAAGTATTGTGGTTCTTCCTCGGATGCGGCTACGTGATGACCTTTGATGTCCATTGGTTCTGTGAGTTTGCGTTTTATTACGCCAGTAGTTTTACCTTGTGAGGTATTCCACTCTACTTTATCGCCAACTTTAAAGTCCATAATGTTAAGAAATTAGAGATTAAGAAATTGTTTTGTTATTTAAATGCGTCTGGCATCTTTTAATCTGGCATCTAAAATACCTGGCATCTATTTTGTAATTTCCTCTCCAAGATGTTTCGGGTCGAAGTAAGCGAAGAAGCGCGTGATGGTTCCGTTGTTCGTTTCCAAGATGCTCACGCCGTCATAGGTGATGGGTTTGCCGTGTCCGTTGGTGCCTTCGGTCGTCCATTCCAGCGCGACGTTGCCATCGGTCACGATTTGGTTGCGAAAGGTGGAGCGCACTTCCTTAAAAGTACCCCGATAATTTTGCCAAAAAGTGCGAGCGCCTTCTAAGCCATGAAAAGCTTCACTCGTCACTACGTTGCCCACATGCGAGTCTTCATTGAAAAGTGCCACAATTGCGTCCACTTCTTTATTAGCTTCCAATTTGCCCAGAGCGGCTATAAACTGGTGAGCGATGGTATCAGTCATTATATTTATTTATGAAATGAAATAAAATTAATACATAGAAAAGGCATTTAGTGCGCCTATTACAGTGCAAGCTTATTTTGTAGCTATGCTTGTAAAACGGACTTGTATGTCGAATGTTTAAAAGGGGAGTGAGTAATAATACTAATTTAGATGCCAGAAGTCAGATGCCAGATACCAGAATTCATTGGAAAACAGTGCGTTGTAAAAATAAATATACGTCATTGTGCCTTGAAAATGGTATAAGTAGTAGTGGTGAAGAAATAAAGAATGTAGAATTGACGAAGCGACTGAGAGAAAAGAGACCAAGTGACTTGCTCTGCGAACGCTGCGTTTCTGTAGGTTAAATCTTATTTATTAGCAGTAAAATTGATACCAAAAAAAAAGTACTTTTTGAGGAACGTATTTTGAATGGCTTTTTCTTTGAGAACTAAGGATTCAATAATGTCAAATTGTTGCGCCTTGGCAGGTAGAAAATACCGGATGTATTCAATATTTTCATTTTTAAATTGGAAACCGTTTTTTGTAAAAAGATTTTTCCAGTGCTGAATACTCCGAATGTTTTCATTACCCAACAAAATGGATTTATTTAGTTTTTCATCTTGAATGGTAATGATTCGCTTGTTGCCACGTTGTAAATAAAGTTTAGTGTTTTGTAAAATATTATTTCCGTTTTCTTCAATCGCTACAACAATTCCATCTTTTTTTAAAGCATCGAATATAATTTTCAATGCCTCGTCTATCGGCTCCAAATGGTGCAGCGTGTCTTGCGCGATGACCGCGTCAAATGTATTCGACGGGAATTTCAAATCAAAATGATTATCATAACTATATTCAAATGTAGAAATATCTCCAAATTGTTGCCAGTATTTTAATCTTTTTGGAATGTGTTCGTAATAAAACTCCAACGTATTGCCATAAACGGGAAAACCATTCAGTGCGAGAAAAATTGCCGTTGTGCCGTAGCCGCAGCCGCAGTCCCAGATTTTGGTGGCGTTTGTAGGCACGTGGTTTAAAATATATTCTAATCGTTGACAAAAATAGGCTTTGCGAAAATTGATTTTATCGGGCGATTCTAAAAATTTATAATAACTCCAAAATTGTTTATTGTCTTGTAATTCTTTGAGTAATAAATTGAAAAAAGTTTCAACGGTCATGTTCTGTAAAATTTTTGTGAAGGTGAGGTGTGGCACATTTTGTAAATGCGCCACACCTAATTTAGAAACAGTCGCGCCACACTCAACGGTCTCAAATTCCCCTTGCGTTTAAACTGGTGTTCCTGCATCCTTTCGATAATGTTCGCCAGCGTTCGCACACCTTCCACGATGTACGGACCTTTGTTGAGCATCACGCATTCAGTGCGGGCTGCCATCGCTGCATCGGTCACTTCCGCGCGAGTCGGATTGCCTTCTTTTACGAGCTTTTCCAGCACTTGGGTCGCCCAAATACCTGGCACGTGCGCCGCTTCACAAATCCACAAAATTTCCTCTTGCACCTCTGCAATGCGTTCAAAACCAATCTCTACCGCCAAATCGCCACGCGCTATCATCACGCCTACTTTTGGGCTACGCATGGCGGTCAGGAGCATCATGGGTAGATTTTCAAAGGCTTCTTTGGTTTCAATTTTCAACGTGATTCCTTTATCCGAATGTCCTAATCTTTGCAGTTCTTGTTGTAAAAATTCTACATCCGTCGGGCGGCGAGCGAAAGAATAGCCAATAATATCGGCATTCGCGGCGACAAATGGCAGATTTATCAAATCAATTTCGGTCAATGATGGCAGCGAAAGTTGGGTGTCGGGTAAGTTGATGCCTTTATCGGCGCGGAGCTTGACTCCTTTTGCGGAAGCCTCCGTGATTTTTACCGTGATAATATCCGTTTCTACTTCTTCGATTACACCGCCAATTTTACCATCATCAAAGTAAATACGCTCGCCGACTTTAGCATCTTTAAAGATTTCGGGGAGTTGCACGGAAGCGTAGAATTCATCTTTATCAACAACTTTAGGAATATTTTTAACCAAATAAAGCGTGTCTCCTGCTGACAATCGGATGTAATCTTTTTTCTTTTTCAATGGCGCGATTTCCTCCGTCCGCAATTTTGGACCCGCCAAATCTATATACACTAAGCACGATTTTCCGGTTTCTTTTTCGCCTTTTCTGATATGTTGAATGATATGATACCACTCCGTCGGCGACTCATGGCTGGTGTTGATGCGGGCGATATTCATCCCAGCTTCCAGCAAGGCGCGTATCAATTCATAATTGTCGGCAGCTTCGGCGGGCATGGTGACCATGATGGACGAGCCTTCGCCACGCTGGTGTTTGCCAAACAATTCCAAACTATTTTGTTGCAATTGCTGTCTGCCTTTTTTGTAATCATAAGGAGAATGAAAGTCGGATTCGGAATGTGTTTCTTGATTTAATAAATGTAATAATCGGAGAATATTTTGCAAATTAGTTAACGTATAACTTTCAGAATGACCCAGCGAGGAAATGCTCAGCGTAGATAATTCTTCTTGAATGCCGCGCAAATCAAACGTGCGAAGCGCCATATAATGCACGAGATTGCGGGCGCTTTCGTAATAATGTGGCTGCACTTGCGCCAATAATTCGGTATGCGTACTTTCTACTTTTTGTAAAAAAGTGATGATTTCTTCCAACTTATTTTTTAAAACAGAAAGGTCGGCAGACATAGGAAAATTTTTACTCCAATAAATGCGGCACATATTAGAAATGTGCCACACTATTATTTACCGAAAATTATCATTATTTTCAATAATATCCGTTTGCTGTGGGATGACATCGGCTGGCAATAAGGTGTCTAAAGCCAAAGAATCCGCCAACAATTCCTCGGGCGGCGCAATACGAGCCGGACATTGCAAACTTCGACGAATATCTGGCGAGAGTTCCACGAATTCCGCGTCTTTCCAACTGGCAAAAGCAGGTTCTTCCAATAATTTTTTCATGAACAATGCCCACACCGGCAGCGCAGTCGCCGCACCTTGTCCATTTTGATAATTGCGAAAACGCACCAACGGCGAATCACCACCCACCCAAGCACCCGCAACAATATTTGGCGTAAAGCCTACAAACCAGCCATCGGCGTGGTTTTGAGATGTACCGGTTTTGCCGGCAAGTGCATTGGTCAAGTCATATTTCCAGCGGATGCGGCTGGCAGTGCCAGAATTCGCCACCGATTGTAACATTTGTGTAACCATATCTGCTTGAAGCGTATCTAAAACCCGCTCGCCAGTCGGCTTTTCAAAATTCACCAACACTTTTCCGTCGCTCGTTTCTATTTTTGTAATAATCGTCGGACGCACGCGCTCGCCCCGCGAGGCAAACACGCTAAACGCCGTCACCATTTCTTTCAACGGAATCTGTGCCGTGCCCAACGCAATCGAAGGTTCATGCGGAAACTTGACCGTATCAATGCCCATGTTGTAAGCCAGATTCATTACACTTTCAAAACCTACTTGCATCATCAGCTTCACCGTCACGGTGTTGATAGAATTGGTCAGCGCACCTTCCATCGAGTAGGAGCCGCCGTATTTTCCGTCTGCATTTTGCGGAAGCCAGTCGTCTTCATCTTTGCCATTTTCATCAAAATGCGGTTCTGGGTCTTCCCTGCGCCAGTCCCTCCGCGCCCAATCGCCTTCGCCGTATTCGTGATACGAAACGAGTTCGTTCGTAATTTGGTCGCAAGGGTCAATGCCGCTGAGCAACGCTTGGGTATAAACGAACGGTTTAAAAGCCGAACCAACTTGCCGCCGCGCCAAGACATGGTCATATTTGTAATGGTTAAAATCAACACCGCCTATCCAAGCCCGAATATGTCCGGTGTACGGTTCCATTGCCATAAAACCGACTTGCAACAAACTGAACGCGTATTTTACAGAATCCAACGGACTCATTTCCACTTCTTTATCGCCATCCCAGCTAAAAATAATCATCTTGGTTTTGGTATCAAAAATGCGCTGGATTTCCAGTTCGTCCAATCCTTCTGCTTTGAGTTTTTTGTATCGGTCGGAATTGCGCATAGCAGTCAGAATCAAGTCGTCATTTTTGCCCCAAGGCTTTTGTCCGCGCCAATGCTGGTCAAAGTTTTTTTGAATGCTGCTCATGTGTTCCTGCACAGCTTCCTCTGCCACTCGTTGAATTCGAGTATCTAACGAAGTATAAATTTTTAAACCATCTACCAATAAGTCGTATTGCTCTCCATTTGGTTTGCGATGTTTATCTAATAATTTGGGTAATTCCTGTCGTAAATATTCTCGAAAATAAAGTGCAATCCCTTGATTATCAACCACTGGGTCATAGCATAAAGTCAAAGGTAGTGCTTGTAAAGAATCCCGCTGTGCTTTAGTTAAAAACTCATTTTTTGCCATTTGCGACAGCACGACGTTACGGCGCTTGACGGCTCGTTCCGGGAATTTGGTAGGGCGGTAATCATCGGTGGCTTTGAGCGAACCGACTAACAAAGCTCCTTCTTCGATGCTTAATTCGGCGGGTACTTTGCTAAAAAAACGGCGCGCCGCGACTTCAATGCCGTACACATTTTCAGGAAATGGAACGGTATTTAAATATAAGGTTAGCAAGGCAGTTTTAGAATACGCTTTTTCCAATCGAGTGGCGATGATGACCTCACGTAATTTATTGACAACGATGGAGAAAAACTGATAATCTTTGCGTGGATACAAGTTTTTAGCTAACTGCTGACTAATCGTGCTACCGCCGCCGCCGGATTCGTCGCCTTTCAAAACGGTGCGAAAAAACACGCGCGCCCAACTGCGATAGTCAATGCCATTGTGCCTGAAAAAACGCTCGTCTTCGGTAGCGACTAAGGCTTGCTTGATGTGATTTGGAATATCTTTGGCGTTGACGACCGTTCGATTTTGTTTGTAAAACCGGCTCAAGAGTACGCCATCCGCCGAGTAAATTTCGGAAGCTGCTTCGTTTTCTACGCGCTTTAAAGTTTGTATGGAGGGTGCTTCTATTAGAATAGGCAAGAGAAAAGCAAAAATGAGTAGAAATCCGATAATAATCGTTAAGCCAATGCGCCGCGTCCATCTGGCAGTGCGAGGATAATTTGTTGCAAAACGTTGCCATTGCCTTCGCACGGGCGCGGTCAAGCGATGAAAAGGTTCGAAGAATTGGTTCAGACGTTGCCTCGTTTGTGGTATCCAGACTTTTGCCATACTGCTCCTGCTGCTAATGCGTTCCTACAAAGTTCCAAAATAATTTGGGATGTGGTAGTTAACAGATAGAAATTTTGTGAAAATAACGCGGGGTCAATAACGGTTGTTGCCTTGTAACAAAACAGTTTATAACAATAGATAGCCCTTGTGACTTAGTTTTAATACATCCCGCTATTCAACGCACATACATCCCGCTAACTTTAACTAAAGTGTATTGGCTTAAATTTTAATAAATTACTTGGTTTTCTTTCTCTGTACTTGATTTTTGTCACTTTTTTGCATTGCCCAAAAAAGTAACCAAAAAACGCTAGGCTAATCAATCCGCTCCGCGTGATTAGCCGGCAGCCTTCGGTCGCCATAGGCTTGCCGCAGGTGATACCGCCACTTAGTATTTCAAATTTGAATATAAATTATTTGAAATCATAGTTTTACACATTAGTTAAAACATTTTCGTCTTTGCGTGACTAACTACAAGTTCTCATAATCATAAATCGGATGGTCGAGCTGTGATTTCGGCAAAATTTCTATCAAAGGTTTGATAATGCCATTGCTCAAGCTGTACACCCAACCGTGCAGGGTAGGGCGGTCGTCTTTCTTCCAAGCACCTTGTACGATGGCTGTACGTGCTAGATTCATTACTTGTTCCTTTACATTGCATTCAATCAGGCGATTGACACGCTCTTCTTCGGTTGGCGCAGCATCCACTTCTGCTTGATTAAAACGATACACATCTTTAATATGGAGCAACCATTCATCAATAATACCATAAGAATGCCGAGAGAGTGCTGCTTTCACACCGCCGCAACCATAATGCCCACAGACGATAACGTGCTTTACTTTCAACACTTCTACGGCATATTGCAATACGCTCAACATATTGGAGTCCGTGTGGACGACCATGTTGGCGATGTTACGATGGATGAAAATTTCGCCCGGGCGCGTTTGCGTGATTTCGTTGGGCGGCACGCGACTATCGGAGCAGCCAATCCACAAAAATTCTGGAGATTGTACGTTTATTAAACGCTCAAAAAAGAGTGGGTCTTCTTCGGCGCGTTCTTTTGCCCAAGCTTTGTTTTCAAGAAGTAGGCGTTCCAACCGGTTCATATTCAGGTGTATTTATAACTTTTAATATTTTTTCGTTTGCCGATTTTATCGTCACCCGAACGCCTCGGTAAGGCGCGGTTTCAATAAAATCATTGATAATTTCTGCATTATCCAGGTCAATAAAACCAATAGCGGAAACATCCAATAACACATTGCAATTATCGGAAATTTGTGCCAATATTCGTCTTAATTCGTACTTGTGAATGAAAGAAAGGTCTTTTTTAAAACGTACTAAGCAGTTATTGCCTTCTTGCATGAAAGAAATAGCGGACTCAAAATTGTTGTATAAAATAAAGAAACCGGCTACAAAAATGCCTACGCCAACACCAATCAAAAGGTCAGATAATAAAATTGCCACAATCGTCACGACGAACGGAATGACGTGTGCCCGGCCTTGTTTGTGTTGGTCGAATAAAAGTTTGGGCTTGGTCAATTTATAGCCCACCGAAATCAACACCGCTGCCAATGCGGAAAGCGGAATCAAATTCAACAATCTTGGAATGGCAATCACCGCCAACAATAGCAACACTCCATGCACAATCGCAGACATCCGCGTACGCGCACCCGAGCTTACGTTCGCCGAACTGCGTACGATGACCGACGTAATAGGAATACCACCAATCAAACCCGATGTGATATTGCCGACGCCCTGCGCCATTAGCTCGCGATTATTGGGCGTGGAGCGTTTGAAAGGGTCTAATTTGTCCACCGATTCTATACTAAGCAGCGTTTCTATACTGGCTACCAACGCCAACGTTCCTGCCGTTATCCACACTTCTCGACTCGTGATGTAGCCAAAATCGGGAAAACTAAACTGTCCCAAAAATCCTTGAAAAGAATCTGCGACTGGCACGGCTACTAAATGTTCGCTTTGAATAGCGAGCGTTGGAAAAAATTGTTGAAAAATAAAATTCGCCAACACGCCGAAAAGAACAACTACTAAAGGACTTGGGACTTTCTTCAGAAAATCCGGCTTCTGAATCTTCTTACTATCCCACCAAAAAAGAAAAACTAAGGAAATAACGGCAATCAGAATCGCTCCGAACGATAACTGCTCTTGCAGCATCATCCATAGCTCGGAAAACGTATTGCGTCCGTCTTTTTGCCAAAAAGACTCATTGCCTTCATAATCTGCGTCATAGCCGAATGCGTGCGGTATCTGTTTGAGAATGAGCGTAATACCAATCGCTGCCAACATCCCTTTGATAACCGAAGAGGGAATGAAATCACCAATAATACCTGCTCGAACGATACCCAAAATCACTTGTATGCCGCCTGCCAGCACTACCGCCAACAAAAACGCCCCAAACGAAGGAAGCGACTCTACCGCACTCAACACAATAACCGCCAAACCCGCCGCCGGACCACTCACACTCAAAGGCGATTTGCTCAATGCACTCACCACAATCCCACCGACAATCCCAGCAATCAAACCCGAAAACAGCGGTACACCCGATGCCAACGCAATGCCTAAACATAAAGGCAACGCCACCAAAAAAACGACGACCGCAGCAGGAAGGTCATATTGAAGATTCGCTCGAAGACTCAGATTCTCTTTCGACATGGCTTAACGTATTTATGAAACGAAGTAACAGAACAACAGGGGCATTAATAAGTTTGTGAATATTTTGTTAAAACCTATCATGCTACCGCAAACGTTGCGTGCTATGAAGTCAGATTTTAAAATTTGTATGCTTCATCTATAGAACAAAGCTAAAAAAAATTTCACGCAAAATTGCCAGTTCGACAGCCTTGCGTGAAATTAGCAGCACATTATCAAATCAGCATATCAGCATATCAATTCGCTTCCGCCGTTTTTTCCTCATACAACCGACTCATCATTGCAGCCGTCCAGCTATCGGGCATGAGGTTACCCATGCGCACTTGCATTTCATTTTTGAAACCTACTACTTCGAGGCGTTTGCCGCTCATCAGTGCTTTGTAGCCCGCCTGTGCTACGTCTTCCGCAGGCGTAAGTTTGCTATCTTGGTACACGCGTGTATTTTCCGCATCCGCGGTCGCAAAGAAATTTGTATCCGATGCGCCTGGTGCTAAAATTGTCATCGTCACATTTGTGTCCTTGATTTCATACTGCAACGCTTCCGACAAGTGATTCACAAACGCTTTTGTTGCATGATAAATGGACATATTAGGGCCAGGTGCAAATGCTGCTATAGAGCCTAATTGCAAAATTCTACCTTCATTGCGTGCCACCATATCCTTCAAGAATAACTTCGTCAGTTGCGCGAGCGCTATAACATTGGTGTGAATGATGTCCGACTCGGTTTCCCAATCGGTTTCTACAAAAAGACCGTGCTGACCAAAACCTGCGTTGTTCACCAAAATGTTGATGGTTTTACCTTGCACCTCGTTGTAAATTTCTTGTCCCGCGCCCATTTGCGCCAAATCTTTTACGATGGTCGTAATCTCATTCCCATTATTTTGCACCATTTGCGCTACTTGGCGGAGTGGGGCTTCATCTTTGTCCACTAATACCAGCGAGTAGCCTTCGCTTGCAAAGATTTTGGCGAATTCTTTACCAAAACCGCTTGCTGCGCCTGTGATTAAAACCGTCTGTCCGTTATTCATTTGGAAATATTTTTGGTTAAGAAAGATAGATAATCTATTTAAAAAGAAAGCAATACAAGCAGGATTGTTCGGAGTAAGTCTCAATTATTAATAAGCATTACACGAATTCATAAGAAGGCGTGATGAGATTTGGCGAGCATTTATTTTCATCTTGTTGAATGGAAATTTGAATCGAACGACTTGAATCAGTTTGAATAAAATCATTAAATAATGCTGTAATTTCCTCATCTACCGCAGTAATTTTTAGTCAAAGGAGCGGCTGGATTTGGATAGAATATAGGAGGCTAAATTTACTCATTTAGACACAGCAATAGCAAGACTTTTAGTATAAATATTTTTCATACGAAAAACTGGAAGATTTTAATGCGTACAGCCTTGTCTGGTAGAGACAAAACATTTGTAACTTTGGTGAAACCAAAGACAGGGCTATGCCAATGAATCAGGTAGAACAAATCAGGCGTTTAATAGCCGAAAGCCAATTGGCAGAGGCAATTGAAGCGTTATTAGAAGCATGGCAGGGAAAGGAAGAACAATTTTATAGCTTAACTTTACACGTAAAAGAACGATATAATTTTTTACAAAATGAAATCGCACGAGGCGTTATCAGTCAGTCGGATGCAGAACTGGAACGCGCGAAAATATCGGATTCCTTACTCTTTTTGACCAACCGCCTCGCCAATCCGAAAGTAGAAATTCCACGTCATTTACAAGTTTTTTTGGAGACCACGCCGATTCAATCCAAAGGTACTCGTTGGATTTTATACGGCATCGCTGCGCTCCTTTTATTGTCAATTGGCTATGTTGCAATCAAGGGATTTTCAAAACCAGAACCGGCAGCGTTTGATTTAAAAATTCAGGTACAACAATCGAATAATCAGCCTATTACAGAAGGAAAAATTCAGTTGCGTATCAGGGGCAATGTTTTTCCGGCACGTCCTATAAATTCGGATGGAAACGTGTTTTTTAGTAATATCCCATACCTACTCCGAGAAGATTCGATTCAACTCATTCCGCTGGAAATGCCGTTTAAAATTGTCAATCAAAGTGCTACTAATTTCGTGCAAAGCAACAATGGAAATATCAATGTGGCGGTAGAACCTGTAACCCAGTACACGAATTGGCGAGGCACGGTTTTCAAAAAAAATGGCGACCCATTTCCACAAGTCAGATTGGATGTAGAGAGCGGACTGGCAACGGGCACCACCGATGAACAAGGTAATTTTGCGATTCGCGTGCCGAAAGCTGCCGGCGAGTTGGTACAAGTGATAATTTATCATCAAAATAAACAGTTATATAGTCGTCGTTATACTTTAACCGAAGCCGCACCAACCCAAATCACAATGGAATGAAATACAGCTATTTACAACTATTTTTTTTATTTACAACTTGCTTTTTACAAGCGCAAGATTTCCTTTTCACGGGTCGCGTCATTGACCAACAATCCCAAAAAGGCGTTCCTAATCTCACCATTCAAATCGTAGGTTACAGCCAAGGGCGCACGGATAGCGAGGGTATTTTTCGCATCGCTATTCCAAAAAAAGTGGATAATGTAAAGATTGAAATTGCGGGTGGTTGGAAAATTATGTCGCATTTAGGTGGAAATACGCCTGTGCCGCGCTCGTCGGAATCAGTGGTGGAAATGCTGGTACAAAAACTCGCCGATGAAAATGAAGCTTTGCGCAATGAAATCGCTCGATTAAAACGTCAGAATAAGCTGAAAGCCAGCCAAGTAGATAATTTACAGTCCAGTGTGCAGGATTCTTTAAAAATCTACAAACAACGATTAGTAAAACAGCGGTTGAGTGCTGGTGCCGAGCGGGATTCCTTGATTAAAATTGTAGAACGACTGACCAATTCTTTTGAAGGCGATTATTTAATTAAAAATAAAAGAGAATCGTATCAAAATATTTCGACTAATTTGCTTCGATATGTAACGCATTTAAAAGACTTACGCGATTGGCTTGCCCACGCCGACGATGTGTTGCTGAGTGAGCAAGCCATGAATAATTTTAATAAAACCATTACAACGTATAATCAATCCCGTGATAGTTTATTTATACATCAAGCGGATTACACCGACCAGGTAGAAAAATATTGGACAGACCAAACGCTCGTGACGGACTTGCAAGCGATTTGCGATTTGGCATTGAAAGATATTCACGACCAGCACATTCTAACTTTGAAAGATTCTCTTTTGAAACCCATCGGCGATTATTACACCGGCAAAAAAGCACGCCTTACCGCCAAGAAAGAAGTAAAAAAACAAGCGCAAGCCACGACCGCTCAACTGTTACTGCCTATCCGAAAATTAGAAGAAGAAATTAATACCTTTAATAAAATTTTATCAAAAGTAAAATAAAACCCATTTACCATGAAAAACCCAAACCGATTATTTTCATTCTTCCTTCTTTCCTTCTTAATTACATTGCTTGCTTGTAATAAAGACAATGATTGTGATGGAACGATTGCAATAGAAGAGGTAATACCTAACAGCAATCCGCCCGGAACGGAAATAAAAATCAAAGGCGATGGATTGTCGGTGGATACCGAAGTGCGTTTCGCTGGGCAGCTCGCCAAATCTAATTTTAGTGTTGAAAAAGGACTCGTGGCAACAGTGCCAAATAATGTCATTGGATTAGTGGATTTGACGGTAGAAGATGGCGATTGCTTAGTGCGTACGGAGTTTGAAGTGCTGGGCGCCTTGCCAGTCAATTGGGTGGCGACATCATCGGTGATTGTGATTCCAACATTCACATTTCCCGGTACATTTCCGCAAAGTATAAACAATGTGTATAAAAACTATTTCGATTTAAATCATGCTTTAGGCATCTTTGTTAACTGCAATGGTTCTAAAAATAAAGTTTCGCTTGAAGATTTTGCACAGGAAACACATACTACCAATGTCTACTTGAACGAAAATCCAATTAAGGGTACGTATGATTGTAGTAATGGTACTTTTGAAATTACAATAGACCGAAGTGCGAAGGGCGGCGATATTGATACCTTGGATGGGGTTGTAATTAGCGCTACTAGTTTGGGCGAAACACCTAACCCCAACGTAATTTATATGTTATTTACTTCTCGCAGTACTGGAAGACAGATTATTGTAAGAAATGATAATTAGATTATTTAGTTGCCTGTAATATATCTCAGGTTAATACTAAAATTAGCCAAGCCACTATCATATTCGGAGGACAAACTATTATAATTATTCACAAACGGTTTTTGAAATTCGGCACTAAGGGAGAAATTATTTGACAATTGCAATTGCGCGCCCAAGCCGTACAGCCACTGATAATTCGTGTTTTGCAGACCTGCTTTATATTGCTTATTAAAACTGGCGTTAAAAGCCGTTTGTATAAATACGACGAGCAAATCGCCCGGTATTTCTTTAGCTATCAGCACGTTAGCAATTGGCGTGATGCTCGTTTGGCGCTGCGTCTCATTCGACAATTTCAAATACGCGCCTGCATTGGCAAAGCCATACAGCCCTTCTCCAAGCAATTGGTAAAAATTTCCTTGTAGCCAAAGTTGAGTGCGGGCAATGTCCAAAGCGCGTTTTATAGCTGGGGCTTGGTAAGAAGCAGGAACAAGCACGCCGCCTTGTACCGTCAATTCTGGAAGGTTTTCGGACGGCAACCACCGAAAGCGAAGCCCCGCGCGGCTTAGTGTATGAAAACTAAGTGCCAACACATCTCGATTTGTAGAATCTGTCACAATGGTGTCAGAAGCGGTAGCAGCAAAAACCCTCAACGGAGAATGCCCGCTATTCGCATCAAAACGATAATGCAAATAATGTAAATCCAAACCAATATTAAATCTTCTGCTTTCTGAAGCGCCATACGTCACTTGCAAAATATGCTGCATAGCAGTGCCACGAGAGATCCCGCCCAAGGCAGCTTTGTTTTTCTGCGTAGAAAGCACATTAAAAAAAAGTAATTCCAACTCCCCCGATGGCACCAAAAGCGGCGATAATCCAGAAAAAACCGGAAAAAGCTTGAGCGTATCGGGTGCGAACGCTTTTGAAGAAAAAAAAGAGTTGGGTTGGCTTTGTACTTGCGTAAAGCTCAAAATGACCAGCGCAAAAAAGAGGAAATTGGTTTTTGGATTGGGACGCATGATAGGTGGTTTTTGGTGTTTAGCAAAAAACAGGGGTAAATTACAAAATAGCTTGTTGAAAACGCTAAATGATTGATAAATATTTGATTACGACAAATATTTCCCCACAATCGGCATTTGCCGCCCCATGCCAAACGCTTTCGGCGAGACGCGCAATACGGGCGCGGTTTGAAAACGCTTGAATTCATTGATGTTCACCATTTTCAAAACGCGTCGCACCAACGCTTCGTCAAAACCCATGTCAATTAACTCCTGCGGACCTTGTCGCATTTCTACATACTGATATAATAAAGGATCTAAAATATGATATTCTGGCAGACTGTCGCTATCTTTTTGACCCGGACGCAACTCGGCAGACGGTGGTTTTATAATAGAATTTTCTGGAAGAATAATACCGTCTTTATTAATGTAACTTGCCAATTCATATACTTCTGTTTTGTAAACATCCCCTAAAACTGACAAACCTCCACACAAATCGCCATACAACGTGCCGTAGCCGACCGCCATTTCACTTTTATTCGTGGTATTGAGTAGAATATTTCCAAATTTATTAGAAAAACCCATCAAAATCATTCCGCGAATGCGAGCCTGAATATTTTCTTCTGTAATATTTTGTTGCAAACCCAAAAAATGCGGTTTAAAAGCATTACTAAAAGCCTCGTACATATTTTCAATCGGAACGATATCATATTGAATACCCAAATTAATTGCCAATTGCCGCGCATCATTTACCGAATGATCAGAAGAGTGTTGGGAAGGCATCAACACACCACGTACATTATCCGCACCCAACGCTCGTGCCGCCAAAACCGCTGTCACTGCTGAATCTATCCCACCGGACAAACCCAAAATCGCCGTTTTCAAACCACTTTTTCTAAAATAATCCCGAATGCCCATCAGCAGCGCATCGTGTATTAATTTTACTTTTTCTTTGGGTTGTTCTAAATGTCTGCCACCTTTTATCACCTCATCCAAATCATAATACCGAATCACTTCTTCAAAATACGGCAATTCATCATATACACTTCCATCCGGCGACAAAACGAGGGACGCACCATCAAACATAATTTCGGTGTAAGCACCCACTTGATTCGCATAAAACATCGGCAATTTATAGCGTTGCACATTGGCTTGAATCACATGGAGGCGACTCGCTGCATGGTCATAATCAAACGGCGAAGCAGAAATATTCACCATAAAATCCGGCTGCTGCGGCATCATTTTATCCATAGGCACGACCGTGTACAGCGGGTTTTCATTTCCCAAATTCCAAATATCTTCACAAATCGTGATGGCGATGCGCTTGCCTTTATATGCTACAATGTTGTGTTCCGTAGCCGGTTCGAAATAACGATATTCATCAAAAATATCATAAGTCGGCAGTAATGTTTTATGTTGAACGTGTTTTACTACACCTTCTGCTAAAAAATACGCAGAATTATGTAAATCTTTTCCTTCAACTTTCGGATTGCGTGAAGGTGCGCCGACAATAATGGCGATGCCTTGCGCTGCCGCCGCCAACCGCTCCACCGAAGCGTACGACCGCTGAATAAAATCATCGAATTCTAAAAAATCAAACGGCATATACGCACACACCGACAGCTCCGAAAAGCAAATCAAATCCGCTTGCTGTGCCTTCGCTTCTGCAATAGCACTGAGCATTTTTGACAAATTCCCATCAAAGTCAGCAATGTGAAAGTTTAGTTGAGCAATGGCTATTTTCATAAGAAAGTTTGAACGTTTGGAGGTTTCCAAGACGTGTCGAGTTTTCGAAAACCTGACACGGCTTGGAAATTGAAAAACAAATGTAAAAGCACTTAGTTTAAAAGCGAAACTAACAGAAAAATTTACTGCAATTCCCACAAAACTATTAATTTTCACCAAAATAGAAACCGTATGAAAAGATTGGAGTCACTCTCCCGTTACCGTGATTATGGCATTTTGCTTCTACGACTTATCGTCGGCATCCGCCTTCTGCAAGGCACTTGGGATAATATCATCAGTTGGAATCAAATGCTCGAATTTGAAAAATTTCTGGCTGCAAACGGAATGCTTTTTCCGCTCCAAGCGGCAGTCGTTTCGGTTTATGCGCAGTTTATTTGCGGTATTTTATTTATCATCGGCTGGCAAACGCGGCTGGCGGCGGTTGTGATGATTGTAAATTTCATGGTCGCGCTGCTGCTCATACATACGCGGGATACTTTGCAAGGTGCTTTTCCAGCGTTAATAATTTGGGCGGTTTCGGTCTTTTTTTTGTTGAATGGCGCAGGGAAAATTTCGGTGGATGCACGTACCAGCGGCCTTTAGTCGTCGCCCTACTTGTTACTTCGGCGACTGAAGCTCGCCGGTAAGAAGCTGCGCTCGGCATTCGTCAATTTCTTTTTCCAACTCTTCCAACTTTATTTTCAACGAAAATTTAATAGACGCATCCGAAGTAATGATGAAGACTACAAACTTCAAAATCATGGTCGCTCACAGAAGCAGTATTGAAGCAGGTTTTGACGCTCCAAAAATTTTAATCGAATCTGTCGGTATGGTCACGGAAGCACCTACCATCTCGCCCGACAGAAAAACGCTTTACTTTCACACCCACGAAGCTGGCAAATATCGTTTGTTTAAAATTTCAAAAAAGTAAGAATAA
>CAZJXN010000065.1:0-28195 GCA_964549655.1 uncultured Saprospiraceae bacterium | reverse complement strand
AACAACCGATTTGGTAAATCAATTTTATAATGAGCTTTGAGACGACCCTTTTTGACGCTTTCACAGGGATGAGTACTGCGGAAAAGAGCGCAGTTATTGGATTCCTGTGTGAGTACACGGAGCATGCCGGTAAGGCGAATGTGCGGGAGGCGGTGGAATACGCCATCAAGCACAAGCCTTCTTTTGGCGGTTTTGTCCTCACGGCGTACGCAGGCAGGCAACTGATTGCGGCGGTGGTGGTGAACCGGACGGGCATGGAGGGCTACAACCCGAACAACCTCTTCGTGTACGTGACCTTTCACAAGGATTACCGCGATGATGAAACGATGATGCTACAAGTAATGAAAAAAGCGATTGACCTGACAGACGGCGACATTGCACTGCACGTAGAACCAAGAAATCCAGTGCTGAAATTGTACAAAAAAATGGGATTTGAAGCTCAGTATCTCGAACTGCGCCTCAACAAAAAACAACCGATTCCTGCCCCACTCGCTTAAACTTTTCTCAAACACGCTGACACAACGCTAAACACACACCACACTATCTGCACTATTTTTCCCGGAACATTTATTTAGTTATTGGTGATTTGTTATTTGTTATTAGAACTGGATTGATTTGACAATCAGCCAATTAGTATTTTTATTGCCCAATTTTAGAGCTTGTGTAACTTACTGAAACAAATCTTTACAAGCATTAAACAAATGTGTTGATTTTGTTATCTTGCAGGCATGGTAACACCAGATATTCTTTTGCATTTATCGCAGGATAGTAAACTCAAATATGTGATTGACTCTGTGGAGATGATTCATTGGGGTACGGGTAGTGACGTGTATGCTGATTTGTTGGAATCTATTGTGTCTCAGCAGTTATCGGTAAAGGCGGCGGCTACGATTCATGGGCGGTTTGTACAATTGTTTGAAGATGGTTTTCCGCATCCAGAAAGGTTGCTGGCATTGGATTTATTGACGTTGCGCTCGGTTGGGCTTTCGCAACAGAAGGCGAATTATATGCTCAATGTAGCGAATTTCTTTGTAACCGAACAATTGCATGGCGTGGATTGGTCTACGATGACGGATGCGGAAATTATAAAACGATTGACGGCTATCAAAGGCGTGGGGCAGTGGACGGTAGAAATGATTTTGATGTTTACACTGAATCGTCCCGATATTCTGCCGGTGGATGATTTGGGGATTCAAAATGCGATGAAGCGGCTTTTTAATTTGGAGGAAACGGGTAAGGCATTGCGGGCGCGCATGGTGGAATTGGCGGAGCCGTGGCGACCGTATCGCACGTATGCGTGCCGGTATTTGTGGAAGTGGAAGGATTCTGTAAAGTTGAGAGTTTAAGGTTTGAAGTTTTTTGTTCGCTTGTTACTTGGTCTCCCGCAGATTTTTTTTTCACGCAAAGGCGCAAAGACGCAAAGTTTTTTTCTCTCGTTACTTGTTACAGCCCGCAACCCATTTTTTTTACCGCAAAGAGCGCAGGGTTTATATCACATTCATCACAAAAATCATAAAAATCACAGTTCAGACAATTTTTACTGCAAAGAGCGCAGCGTTTACATCACATCCATCACAAAAATCATACAAATTCCACCAGAGGCGGACAAGCACAGTTCAGACAATTTCGCAAGATTCGGGTTGAATGCACTTCCCTATTCGGCTATCTTTGTAATAAAATAAAGACAATGGACACACAACTCAATTATCAGCGCATCGAAAGTGCTATCAAATACCTCGCGGCGAATTACCAACAGCAACCAAATCTGGACGACGTAGCACAAGCCGTACATCTTAGTCCGTTTCATTTTCAACGCATTTTTACGGAATGGGCTGGTATTACACCTAAGAAATTTTTGCAATATTTGACGACCGAGCATTTGAAACAGAAGTTGCAGGAAAGTAGAAATATCTTGGAAGCAGCGGATGCAGTGGGTTTGTCGATCCAGTCGCGCGTGTATGACCTTTTTGTAAATCTGGAAGCGGTGACACCCAATGAGTACAAGACGAGCGGCGAAGGATTGACGATGGAATATGGTTTTCACCAAACGCCTTTCGGCGAATGTTTGATAGCTGTGACGGAGCGCGGCATTTGCGGCTTGCAATTTGTATCAGAAGAGAATCGGGAAGAGATATTACAACGACTTCAAAATAAATGGTCGAATGCCATTTTCAAAGAAAATCCTCGCTTGACCGAAAAAACGGTGCAGGAAATATTTTATACGAATGAACCTCGTAAGCTCAATGTATTAGTGAAAGGCACGAATTTTCAAGTAAAAGTGTGGAATGCTTTATTGCAAATTCCGGCGGGTGAAGTGATGAGTTATCAGACAATTGCCAAAAAAATCAATCAGCCAAAAGCGTTGCAGGCAGTGGGTTCTGCTGTTGGCGCGAATCCGATTGGGTATTTGATTCCTTGTCATCGAGTGATTAAAAACGAAGGTTTGGTAGGTGAATATCGCTGGGGCAGTGCGAAAAAACGGTTGTTGTTGGGTTGGGAGATGGCAGGCGCGGATATAAAAATGGCAGTGTAATCCTTGTAAAGAAGGCAATAAAATTTTACAAATAAAGTCTTTATCTTATATAAAATTTTCGCATCCAAAAAACGTCTATTCTATGATAAAAAGATTTTCCTTGTGCTTGTCTGTAATGATTTGCTACACGGCAGCTTTTACTCAAAATTTTGAGCGGGTTGTGTTGGATTCAAAAGACCCGGTATCTGGGTATTATTTAGCTGTAAAGCCGCAGTCGAACGCCATAAAAGGAGTGGTCGTTTTATTAGACGGTTTTGGTGGACGAGCAGAAGACATATTTGCAGAATCCAAATTACAAAACATTGCGTACGCAAATAATTTATTGACGATAAGTTTAGCGATAGGTAATAAGATGTATGCAGATAGTGTAGTGATTAGTAAATTAAATGCAGCTTTTAAAGATATTATTAGCAGATATAGTATAAAGCCGGATACGTTTGTACTGGGTGGTTTTTCAGCAGGCGGCACGATTGCACTACGTTACACCGAGCTTTGCAAAGAAAATCCGACTACTTATCCCATTGATCCACAGGCAGTTTTCGCAGTAGATGCGCCAGTAGATTTGATTGATTTGTGGGCTTATTTTGAGAAACAAATTGCTAAAAATTATTCAGCGATCTCCGTCAATGAAGCAAAATTTGTATCGGTATTAATGGAAAAAGAGCATGGAACGCCCCTGACAAATTTAGAAACGTATAAATGGTTAACGCCTTTTTATAATGAAAGTAAAGTTGAAGGTAATGAACGATTTTTAAAAAATACGCCAGTTCGCGTGTATCATGATGTGGATGTTACTTGGCAATTACAAAACCGGCGAAGAAGTATTTACGAAAGTAATTATTTGAATACCTCTGAAATGATACTTCGACTGTTATTAGCTAGAAATGAAGCGGCAGAATTCATTCACGGAAAGAAAGGCTACCGCAATAATGGCGCACGTCACCCGCACTCTTGGGCTATTGTGGATGAGGAAGAGTGTGTGCAATGGATATTGAAACAGCTATAAATTCGATATACAATTTTATGAATATTGAAAATAAATAATTTGAATTTTAGCAATTCATGCGCGAATAGCAACGCCGCTATTTTTTAAAAAACTTTTCAAATCCACTATCTCAATCTCCTTGAAATGAAAAATACTCGCCGCTAAACCCGCATCCGCCTTACCTTTTGTAAAAACCTCTTGAAAATGTTCCATCGTACCCGCTCCACCAGATGCAATCACTGGAATGGAAACCGACTCGGAAACTTGTGCGGTAATGTCACAGGCGAAGCCCTGCTTTACACCATCATGATTCATAGAAGTAAATAGAATTTCACCCGCGCCGCGATGTTCTGCTTCTTTTACCCAATCCAATAATTTCATATCCGTTGCAATTCGACCGCCATTTAAATGCACAAACCACTCGCCGTCAATACTTTTTGCATCTACTGCCAGTACCACAAACTGACTCCCAAAAGCCCGCGCCATTTCATCAATCAACTCCGGTCGCCGCACCGCTGCTGAATTAATCGAAACTTTATCCGCCCCGCACGTCAGCAATATTTCTGCATCTTCCACTGCATTAATCCCGCCGCCAATGGTAAATGGAATGCTCAAATGCCGCGCAATTTTCCGCGCCAATGCCGCCATCGTTTTGCGCTTCTCATGCGTCGCCGTGATGTCGAGGAATACCAGTTCATCCGCGCCCTGCTCGCTGTAAAGTGCCCCCAATTCTACGGGATCGCCTGCGTCGCGCAGGTTTTCAAAATTGACCCCTTTCACCGTGCGCCCATCTTTGATGTCGAGGCAGGGGATGATTCGTTTTGCAAGCATTATTTTTGTGTTCTTGTGTTCAAGTGTTAATGTGTTCTTGTACGCTTAGGACGTGTTCCATAGGGTTGGTCATACTGAACACGCGAATACACGAACACTTGAACACAGTTATGAAAACATCAGTTCTTTTAATGTAATCCTCCCTTCATAGATAGCTTTTCCAATAATCGCTCCAAAGCACCCAATTTCCTTGAGTTTTTGAATCTCTTCCAGTGTCGTCACGCCGCCGCTGGCAATTAATTTCAAATTCGGAAACCTTTTTAAAATATCCCCGTACAACCCAATAGCTGACCCTTGCAGCAGCCCATCCTTCGAGATGTCGGTGCAAATTACGTTTTCCACATTTTTTTCCACATATCCACATAGGAATGTGAATAAATCCGTATTGCTCTGTTCCTGCCAGCCTGAGATTGCAATATTGCCATCCTTTACATCCGCTCCAAGAATGATGTGTTCTGTGCCGTATTTTTCCAGCCAACCGAGAAATAATTCGGGATTTTTTATTGCAACTGTACCGCCGGTAATTTGCTTGGCTCCCGATTCAAAAGCAATCTGCACATCCGCATCCGACTTCAATCCACCGCCAAAATCAATCCACAAATTCGTTTGCAACGCAATGGCTTCCAATACTTTATGATTCACAATCCGACTCGCCTTCGCACCGTCCAAGTCCACCAAATGCAGCCGCGTCAGTCCTACTGCCTCAAATTCTTTCGCCACTTCTACTGGGTTTTCGTTATAAATGGTCTTTTGCGCGTAATCGCCCTGCGTGAGGCGCACGCATTTTCCTTCTATGATGTCTATGGCTGGTATGATGTGCATTTGAAATATAAAATGTAAAACCGCGAAATGTAAAATGTAAAAGTGAACACCACAAGCTTTTATATTTTGAATTTTACATCTTGCGGTTTTGCGGTTAAAAAAAATTAAAGATTTAAAAAATTCCGAAGGATTTGTTCTCCCACCTTCCCCGATTTCTCTGGGTGAAACTGCGTTGCAAAAAAGTTATCCTTCTGCACACCCGCGCTAAATGGTAGCGTATAATCTGTTAATGCCGTTGTGTAATTTCCCGCTTCCACATAATAACTATGTACAAAATACACATATTCTCCCTCCAAATCTGGCGAGAACACGCCATTTTTCAAATCATGCAGCGCATTCCAACCCATGTGCGGCACTTTCTCGCCGTTCACGGGACGAAATTTTACCACCTTTTGCGGAATAATTCCCAGACAAGGCGTATCATTTTCTTCCGAATGCTCGCACAGCAGTTGCATCCCCAAACAAATACCTAACACTGGCTGCGTCAGACTCCGAATCACCTCATCCAAGCCGCGCTCGCGCAGATAACGCATGGTCGTACTCGCCTCGCCCACCCCCGGAAAAATGACTTTCTTCGCTGCGCGAATAGTCGCCACATCGTCCGTCAATACTGCTTCTACGCCCAGCCGCTCCATGGCAAAGAGGACAGATTGGACGTTGCCGGCGTTGTAATTTATGATTGCTACTTGCATTTTTTTATACGATTAGAAGGTTGAAAACTGTCTGAACCATGATTCTTGTGATTTTAGGATTAACATGATTTACACTTGCGCTGCGAAAAATTTATGCTTTTGCGTATCCGTGTGAAAATCTCTGCGCCCTCTGCGCCTCTGCGGTTAAAAAAAATGTTATAAAGGGGAAAAGACCACAAAATCCGTCAAAATCCGTTGCACCCGCGAAAATCCGTGTTCTATAAAATCCCCTTTGTACTCGGCAACTGCATATTTTCCGCATCCCTTTTCTTCGCCATTTTTATTGCTTTCGCAAATGCTTTAAATATTGCCTCGATTTTATGATGTTCATTCACTCCTTCTGCTTTCACATTTAGATTACATTTTGCAGCATCACTAAATGATTTGAAAAAATGATAAAACATCTCGGTCGGCATCTCGCCAATTTTCTCTCGTTTGAACTCCGCTTCCCACACCAGCCACGGTCGCCCGCCAAAATCAATCGCCACTTGCGCCAGACAATCATCCATCGGCAAACAAAAGCCATAGCGTTCAATTCCCAATTTATCCCCTAACGCCTGCGCAAACGCTTCACCCAGCGCCAACGCCGTGTCTTCGATCGTATGATGCTCGTCAATATGCAAATCGCCTTGCACCTGCACCGTCAAATCACACCCCGAATGCCGCGCCAGTTGGTCAAGCATATGGTCAAAAAAGCCCAAACCCGTGTGGTTATTGGCTTTGCCAGTTCCAACCAGATTTAATTCGATGCGAATATCTGTTTCTTTGGTTTTCCTCTCAACACTCGCCGAGCGGGTAATCAGTTTCAAAAAATGATAAATGTCTGCCCAATCGGTTGTCGTCAATGCAATAAAATCTTGCAAACCTTCTAATTTTTCATTTAGTTCATCCGCGCCCAAAGATGGGTCGGTGTTAATCCAAATGCCTTTTGCGCCTAAGTTTTTCGCGAGTTCGACATCCGTTAATCGGTCGCCAATGACGAATGAATTTACTAAATCAAAATCCCCATTGATATAATTTGTTAATAAACCAGTGTTCGGCTTCCGCGTCGGTGCGTTCTCGTGCGGGAAAGTGCGATCAATCACCACTTCTTTAAATACAATTCCTTCATTCGCAAAAGCTTTCAAAATCAGATTGTGCGGACCCCAAAAATTTTCTTCTGGCAGCGAAGGCGTACCCAATCCATCCTGATTCGTCACCATCACTAAGTCAAAATCTAACTCCCGTGCAATCTTTCCTAAGTAATAAAACACATTCGGATAAAATTCAATTTTTTCAAACGCATCTACTTGATAATCACGTGGTTCTAATACTAAAGTTCCGTCGCGATCTATAAACAATATCTTTTTCATTATTAATTCTTTCATTTTTCATTTGAATTCTACCAAAGCTTGAACTAATTTTTCATTTTCCTCCGGCGTTCCCACCGTAATGCGCAAACACCCTTCACACAGCGCCACATTCGAGCGATCGCGCACGATGATGCCTTGTTCTACCAAATATTGATAGGTGCCTTTTGAATCTTGTAACTTCACCAGCAGGAAATTCGCCTCCGATGGATAAATACGTTCCACAAATTCTAAACTCATTAAATACTGCTGCAATAATGCTCGTTGTCCGATAATCGTTTGTACCATTTGTTCTTGCTGTGCCTTATTTTCCAATGCTTCCAGCGCGGCGGTCTGCGTAAGTTGATTGATGTTGTACGGTGGTTTCACTTTATTAAAATAGTTAATAATTTCCGTCGAAGCGAACGCCATTCCCAATCGAATACCTGCCAAACCCCAGGCTTTGGAGAACGTTTGCATCACTACCAGATTTGGAAATTCCGACAATAATTCCGTGCAACTTTTTTGAGATGAAAAATCAATATATGCCTCGTCTATTGCCACAATGCCCGGAAATCCCGCTGCCAATGCCCGAATTTTTTCTGTCTGAAAACTATTACCAGTCGGATTATTTGGACTACAAAGAAAAAGGATTTTAGAATTTACAGTTGTAGCAGCCAAAATTTTATCCACATCTGGTTGAAAATCAGGCGTTAATTGAATAATCCGAATGCCCACATTTGCAATATCGGCGGACACTTGATACATTCCATACGTCGGTGGCAAAATCAAAATATGGTCTTCACCCGGCTCGCAAAAAATGCGCACCAGCAAGTCAATCACTTCATCGCTGCCATTGCCCAAAAAAATATTTTCCGCCGGAACGCCTTTTAACGCGCTGACTTTCTCCTTCACTTTCCACTGCAAGGGGTCAGGATAGCGATTCAAACCCGTATCAAATGGATTTTCATTGGCATCCAAATAAACCTCGGCAGCACCTTTGAACTCGTCGCGGGCGGAGGAATAGGGTTTGAGCTTAATAATATTGGGGCGAACCAGTTGATTCAAGTTGAATGCTGACATTTTTGCAATTTTATGGTACACTGATTTTTTATGATGATTATGATTTTGACTGATTTAATCTTGAGTTCTCTAAGTCCCTAATTCTCCAAATCGCTTAGTCTCACAGTCACTGCTCTCTTATGCCCTTCCAATTCCTCCGCTGCCGCCATTTTTTCCACTGCCGGTCCCACATTTTGCAAACCTTCTTTCGTCAATTGCTGGAATGTAATTTTTTTCACAAAAGAATCTAAAGAAACGCCGCTGTATGCTTTCGCAAAACCGTTCGTCGGGAGGGTGTGATTCGTGCCAGAAGCGTAGTCGCCAACAGATTCAGGCGTGTAATTGCCAAGGAAAATCGAACCAGCGTTGATAATATTTTCGGCAAAAATTTCTGCATTTTCGATGGATAAAATTAAGTGTTCCGGGGCGTATTCGTTGATTAAATCAAGTGCTTCGGCTTCATTTTTCACTACAATTGCCATGCTATTTTCCAAGGCTTTTACAGCAATAATTTTACGAGGCAAATTTTCTAATTGTTGTTGAATTTCTATTTGCACTTGCTCAACAACTTTTTCATTAAAAGCGACTAAAACCACCTGACTATCCACGCCATGTTCGGCTTGTGACAATAAATCCGCGGCTACAAAAGCTGGGTTCGCACTCGCATCCGCGCACACGAGCACTTCTGACGGTCCGGCGGGCATATCAATAGCAGTGCCACCTTTGTTGACGAGTTGCTTGGCGGCGGTGACATATTGATTGCCGGGTCCAAAAATTTTATAAACCTGTGGAATAGTTTGCGTTCCATAAGCCATTGCGCCGATTGCCTGCACACCGCCTGCTTTGAAAATTTGGGTAACACCCACCAAATTTGCGGTGTATAGAATCGCCGGATGAATGTTGCCTTGCTGGTTGGGAGGTGAACACAGAATAATTTCTTTGCAACCTGCCAGTTTTGCTGGAATTCCTAACATTAAAACCGTTGAAAATAAAGGCGCGGTGCCGCCGGGAATATATAATCCCACTTTTTCAATACCGACACTTTTGCGCCAGCAGCGTACGCCAGGCATGGTTTCGACGAATTCGACGGGCTGGATTTGTTGGCAGTGGAAGGTTTCGATGTTGGCTTTGGCGATTTGGATGGCTTGTTTTAAATCATTGTCTAAATTTTGAATGGCTTCTTCGATTTCGGCGGCGGTGACTTGTAGGTTTTTAATTTCAACTTGGTCAAATTGGGCAGTGTAACGTTTGACTGCGGTGTCGCCTTCGGTTTTTATGGCTTGTAGGATGGTGGAGACGGTTTTATCGAGGGAGGCGGTGTCGAAAGTGGGGCGTTTTAGCAGGTTGTGCCAAGTGGATTTTGCAGGATTTATGTGGATTTTCATAGTATAGTGTGATTTTTGCAGCCTGAAGGCTGTGGTACGAGTTCAGCCTAAAGGCTGAGCTACGTTATACAATCATTTTTTCAATTGGAATTATCAGAATGCCTTGCGCGCCAACGGCTTTGAGCTGGTCAATAATGTCCCAAAAACGGTCTTCGCTGATGACGGTATGAATGGAGCACCAGCCTTCCATGGCGAGTGGCACGACAGTAGGGCTTTTCATGCCGGGTAGAATTTGAATAATTTGCTCGATTTGGTCGTTTGGGGCATTCATTAGTAAATATTTATTACTCCGAGCGGTGAGGACGGATTTGATTCTAAAAAGTAATTTATCTAAAATCGCTCGCGATTCTTGGGAAATATTTTTACCAACGCCAATACATGCTTCCGATTTTAACAGCACATCTTTCTCTTCCAAACCATTTTGAAACAACGTACCGCCACTGCTCACCAAATCACAAATTACATCTGCCAAACCGATGTTCGGCGCGATTTCTACCGAGCCAGAAATTTCATGGATTTCGGCTTCGATGTTGTGCTTTTGTAAAAATTGGCGCAAAGTATTTGGGTAAGAAGTAGCGATTTTTTTACCGCTGAGGAATTGCGGACTCTCGTAAGGCGTGTTCTTGGGGACGGCAATAGAGAGGCGACAGCGAGCGAAACCCAAGGGCAGTATCACTTCAATATCTTTTTGTTTTTCTACCAATGTATTTTCACCGATGATGCAAATGTCGGCGACACCGTCTTCGATGTACTGCGGAATGTCGGAATTACGCAGGTAGAGGATGTCAATCGGGAAGTTGCGGGCTTGAGCGCGGAGGCTGTCCGTGCCGTTGTCCACGTGGATGCCGCATTCGCGCAGGATTTGGAGCGAGCCTTCTTTGAGGCGACCGTCTTTTTGAACGGCGATTTTGAGTCTGGATTCCATTTTGTATTTTTCGTTTCTTGTTCTCTATTTGACTTTTATTTGTGTACAGGCTGAAGCCTGTGGTACGAGTTCAGCGTAAACGCTGGGGTACGAAATAAAAAAGGAGGTTCACCGGCAAATGGTAAACCTCCTTTTCAGAGTTTGGTTCGTTGATTTTTTACACAACGATTCCACCATTTGCCGCAAGGTGCAAATGTAAATGATGGTGGAAAGAATGACGGGATGCTAAAATCATTTAACTGTTAATTCTTAAATATTGAGTTGACTGCCTACTAAAAACTGTTTACTGCCTACTCAAAAAAAGTGGTGTGGGGCGGAATTGAACCGCCGACACATGGATTTTCAGTCCATTGCTCTACCAACTGAGCTACCGCACCAAGTTACGTTCAAAAGTTTGGAGGTTTGAAAGTTCTAACCGTGTTCTTGCTCCATAGGTTCCCAAAAACGTGCGGCAAATGTAGGACGATTTCTGATTTTACACAATAGCTGACGCATTTTTTTTAATTTTGATTAAAATATAAAGAATGACAGATGATGGATGCCAGGCTCCTTTGCTTGATTTTTGCTTTTTACATATTGCAACACGGATTCAAACCGATGCAACTAAATTCGTGTTCTGTCACGTAACAAGAGCACAAAAACACTTTAACACACAAACACATTAACACAATATATAATGCCTGCACGAATCCTGTCCATCCCTTTCGCACTTGCCTTTTTGATATTACTCTACCTAAATTTTAAGACGAGTGGGCAATATGCGTTTTATCTCATTCCGGTGGTTTTTATTTTAACGATGATTTATATTTTAAGTCCGCAGATTAATTGGTGGTGGTACAAGCGCAATCCGCCGGATGTAGCCGCGCCGATTCGAGCGTTGTTATTCAAATATCCATTTTACCAGCGGTTGCCGGAAGGGCAAAAGAAAAGGTTTCGGGAGCGAATGGCGTTGTTTGTGATGGGCAATAATTTCATTCCACAAGGCGTAGAGATAGTATCGGAAGATGTAAAAGCTATCGTAGCTGCCAACGCGGTGACGGTCACATTTGGACAAAAAGATTTCTTGTTTCCAAAATTTGAAAATGTAATTATCAATCCGAAACCACTTCCTACCTTACAATATCCAGATAACTATCACGCTTCGGAAATTTATGAACCGGATGGAGTCGTGTTGTTTGCGATGGAACAATTGGTAAAAGGTTTTGTAGAATCTACGCGCTATTTCAACATTGGTTTGTATGAGTATGCGAAGGTTTTTATAATTACCTACCCCAATAATTTATATCCAACTTTGGATGAAAATAGCTGGAACGCACTCGAACGCATCAGCGGCTTTAGCAAAGAATGGATTGAAAAATGGATAAACCTGCCGGATGTTGACCCGTTGGCGGTGAGTATTGCGCACTTTTTTATCTTTCCAGAACCGTTTCGAGTGGAATTACCGGAAGAATTTGAGACGTATCGAAATATTTTTAAAATGTAATTATGAAAAAACCTGCTTGTATATATCTTCCAATTTCAGCGTCACGTCAATGGAATGCAGGTGAACAGACGCAGCAATATTGGAGGCGTGACTAATTTTCCACAACTCGTTTTCTGGGTCGTGCAGATAAAATGCTTCCACAAAAGGCTCATCCTGCGCTACCAACACGTACTCGCGCAAGGACGACAAAGTCTTGTATTTTTCAAACTTTTTTTCTCGGTCGTAACGGGCGGTGCTTTCGGACAACACTTCCACAATCAACAACGGATTCATCAACACATCTTCGCGGTCGGCGTAAAATTCCGGCTTTTCGCAAATAACTGCCACATCTGGATAAACGAAACTATCGACCGCCGGAATTTGAATTTTTATATCACTGGTTTGTACAATACAATTTTTTTGTAAAGCATCTAAGGCAGTAATTAGTGCGAAAATGATTCTCGCAGCAATCGTATTGTGGTTAAATTTTGCGCCCGGCATTTCAATAATTTTTCCGTTATCAAACTCGTGTTTCGTCTCTGCCTTCTCTTCAAAAGCGAGATATTCCTCAATCGTGTATAATTTTTCCTGCGCTTGAACCATGTCTGTGAGTTTTTTTACAAAATACTAAAAAAGTAGTTATCGGTCAATGGATTGTTTTAAAAATACTGCTTCCAAATCATCATTAACCGATAACTACTTTACTCTTTCTCCCCATTATCATCCGGCTCCTTCACCGCATCTAGCACATCTTGCGTCGCTTTTTCCAATTCTTTAATTTGCTTCAGGCGTTTGGTGGAAGCTGCCGGGGTTTCCACTTCTGCCGGTTTTTTGCCGTTTTCTTTGGGTACTTCAACCACTTCAGACTGCGCTTCTGGGATGTTGACTGCACCTTCGTAGGGTTCTTTGCTGAAAGTCAATTCCCCCTTTTTTTCATCCACATAAATCGTGTCGCCGGCGGTGTACGTGCCTGCCAATACGAGTTTGGACAATTCATCTATAATTTGCCGCTGGATGACGCGCTTCATCGGGCGAGCACCAAACTGCGGGTCGTAGCCTTCTTTCGACAAATGCTCCATCGAGCGGTCGCTCATGCGGAAAATGATGCCTTGCTTGCCTAAGAGTTTTTCTACTTTTTTTAATAATAACTTAGAAATTTGTTGAATCTCCGCTTTGCTCAAAGGCAAAAACATAATTTGCTCGTCAATTCGATTCAAAAATTCAGGACGCAAGGTTTCTTTCAACAAAGTAAAAACTTCCTCTTTGGTCGCATCAATAATTTCTGCGCGTTTGTTTTCGCCGAATGCGTCGAGGTCTTCAAAATTTTCCAAAATCGTGTCCGACCCCATGTTGGAAGTCATGATGATAATGGTGTTTTTAAAATTAGCGATTCGACCACGATTATCCGTCAAACGCCCATCGTCCAACACTTGCAACAACACATTAAATGTATCAGGATGCGCTTTTTCAATTTCATCCAACAACACAATCGAATATGGTCTGCGGCGCACGGCTTCCGTCAACTGCCCGCCTTCCTCGTAGCCCACGTAGCCCGGAGGCGCACCCACGAGGCGCGACGCAGCGTGGCGTTCCTGATACTCACTCATGTCAATGCGCGTGATGGCTTTTTCATCGTCGAATAAAACTTCGGCTAAGGCTTTCGCCAATTCCGTTTTACCAACGCCCGTTGGACCCAAGAAAATGAACGAACCAATCGGGCGGTCAGCATCTTGCAAACCAGCACGGCTACGGCGCACGGCATTCGAGACGGCACGAACAGCTTCACTCTGACCAATCAATCGTTTGCCAATCTCTTCTTCTAATTTTAATAACTTGTCTTTCTCACTTTGCAACATTCGAGAAATCGGGATGCCCGTGGAGCGGGAAACCACGTCGGCGATGTCATTGGCAGTCACTTCGCCGCTGGTCATGCGGATGTCGTCTGGAATTTCACCGAGTTTTTCTTCTGCAATTTTTAAACGCGTTTGCAAATCCTGTAAGTCGCCGTAGCGAATTTTGGCAACCAATTCGTAGTCGCTGTTGCGCTCCGCTTTTTCGGCTTCCATCTCCAGCGCTTCGATTTCCTTTTTGATGTTTTGAATAACTTCAATGATTTCGCGCTCATTTTTCCAACCAGCCGTCAGCGAATCGCGCCGTTGCTTGGCGTTCGCAATTTGCTCGTTGATGGCTTTGATTTTACGTTCGCCGCCTTCGCGCTTGAGGGCTTCGCGTTCGATTTCGAGCTGGCGCACTTTGCGGTCCCACTCGTCCACTTCTTCTGGCACCGAATCCAATTCCAAGCGCAATTTGGCGGAAGCCTCGTCAATCAAATCAATCGCCTTGTCAGGCAAAAAACGGTCGGTGACATAGCGATCTGAAAATTCTGCTGCTGCAATGAGTGCCTCGTCTAAAATTTGCACTTTGTGAAACACTTCATATCGCTCCTGCAGACCGCGAAGGATGGAAATCGTATCTTCTAAACTTGGTTCATTAATTGTAACGGTCTGAAAACGACGCACTAACGCTTTATCTTGTTCAAAATATTTTTGATATTCATCAAGTGTTGTTGCACCAATTGCATGGAGTTCGCCACGCGCCAAAGCCGGTTTTAAAATATTCGCTGCATCCATAGAGCCGGAGCCGCCGCCCGCGCCAATGAGTGTATGAATTTCGTCCACGAACAAAATAATCTCGCCACCAGAGACTTCTACTTCTTTAATAATGGCTTTCAAACGCTCTTCGAATTCACCTTTAAATTTTGCACCCGCAATCAGACCTGCCAAATCCAGCGTAAAAATCTTTTTTGATTTCAAATTCTCTGGTACATCGCCTTTGATGATGCGCCACGCAATGCCTTCCACGATTGCCGTTTTACCAACGCCAGCTTCGCCAATTAAGAGCGGATTATTTTTATTCCGACGACTCAAAATGTGTAACACTCGCCGGATTTCCTCATCGCGCCCGATGACCGGGTCAAGCTTGCCACTTTCTGCGCGTTCATTGAGATTGATGCCGTATTTATTCAGCGCATTGTAGGTATTGTCAATATTTTGGTCGGTTACTTTTCTGCCTTTACGCAGTTCGTTGATGGCATCTTTCAAGCCGTCTTCCGTTGCGCCCAAGCCACGCAGCAATACCGCTACTTTGTCACTTCCTTTAAAAATACCGAGTAGAATCAATTCGATAGAAATGAATTCATCGCCAAATTCAGGCAGCATTTTCTTGGCTACACTGAGTGCTTTATTGGCATTATCGGTCAAAAATTGTTTGTCCGTACCTTCCACTTTTGGGTAAGTGCGGATGATGTCGTCCATTTTCTTACGCAAATTGGCAACGTCAATATTTACTTTTTGCAATAAGAAATTGGATACATTTTCATCGGTTTCCATGATGCCGCGTATCAAGTGAGCTGTGTCCACCTGCTGCTGGTCAATATTCGCCGCCAAACGCTGTGCCGCCAAGATGCACTCCTGGGCTTTTATCGTGAAATTATCGTAGGTCATTTTTTTTGATTGTGTTTTTGTGTTAAGGTGTTAATGTGTTTTTGTCCCTTGTTGCTTTGCCCTTCTTACATTATAGGACACTGATTTGCGCAGATGCAACTGATTTTTATAAATTTAAATATATTTTTTAAAATGTAGCCGCATTCCAATTGTTGTAAATTGCGTAAGTAATGACGAGCAAATCCTCCTATCTTCCTATCCTCCCATCCTCCAAAGATGCGCCAGCAACGTCCGGTTTCCAAAAACTTCCGACGATCATCGCTACAATACTCGCCAAAAGTCCCCAAACGAGGCTTGGAATGTCCGTTGGCATCCATTCAAAAACAATCCAAACTGCCATTCCGGTTGACATAGAGAGCAAAGCTCCAAAATTAGACGCTTTTTTCCAATACAAACCCGCCGTGAGCGGCACAAAAAGTGAAACGAGACTGAAAGCCGAAGATAATCCGACCAATTCATAAATATTGGTATTCCAACCCGTCATCAAAGCCGAAGCGATTGCTACGCCCACGACTGAAAAACGCATGATTTGCAATAAACGTCGGTCACTCAAATTTTTGATATGTGGTTTAATTAAATTTTCTCCAATAATCGTGGCAGGTGCTAAAACCGCACCAGAAGTCGTGCTTAAAATCGCAGACATCAATGCGCCGAAAAACATAATTTGCATGAACGTGCCGGTATGTTGTAACACCATTTGCGGTAATAACATTTGCGGGTCGCTTCCTGCTGCTAATAATTCTGGGTATAAATTTTTGGCGCAAAGCCCAATATATAATGGAATAAAACCAATCGTCAAATACATTATACCAGCTAAATAACAAGCGTATTCCGAAATCCGTTCACTTTTGGCCGCCATCACGCGCTGGAACACATCTTGCTGTGGAATAGAACCCAAACCAATCGTTATCCAAGCTGCAAAATAGCCAACAATACTGGTCAAATTTGGTTCGGGTGTAAATTTGAAAAATCCTTTCGGTGTACTTGCCAACACTTTTTCCACGCCGCCTGCCTGCTGGTTGAGTTGGAATAATAAAAAAAATAAACCTATAATAATCATAATGGTTTGCACAAAATCTGTAATGGACACCGCCCACATTCCACCGATGTAAGTGTAAATTATTACCACTACTGTGCAGGTTATAATGCCGTAAACAAATGGAATTTGGGTCAACGTTTGTAAAATAATTGCCATTGCTACGAGTTGTGCGGCTATCCAACCGAAATAGGAAGGCACAATAAATAATGCCGACAAAAACTCCGCAGCTTTGCTGAATCGGATTCTAAAAAAGTCACAAAAGGTCAAAATGTTGAGCCGATATAATTTTCGAGCGTAAAAAGCACCTATCAAAATCAAACACAACGCCGCGCCAAACGGGTCTTCCACCACCCCAATCAAGCCACTATTCACAAACTCCGCGGAAGCGCCCATCAAGGTTTCCGAGCCAAACCACGTTGCAAAAGAAGCGCAAGCAGCGAGCATTAATGGCAATCTTCGACCCGCTACGACAAAATCGCTCGTGTTTTTCACACGCCGGGAAGCCCACCAGCCGATGGCAATGGTAATGAGTAAATAGATAAATATAAAGCCGAGTAACATTTTAAAGGGATTTAAAGGAGGATAGGAAGATAGGAATACGACGTATTCTTGATTTGTATCCTCCTATTTTCCCATCCTCCTATCTTCCAACCAATAAATATAGTCTTTCTATAAAAAAGAGCGCAAATTAGGCTCGAATTTGTTAAAAAAAGCCGTTTTGACAGTTGATGGTAACAATATTGGTCGGAAAACTTAACTTTTTACCAACATCTATTCAATTTGAACTTTACGTAATAAGAAAGCAGCAATTAGATAGACAGCAGCAAGACAACTTCGTGCGTCTGGCATCTAAAAATCTGGCATATTTAAAATTGTCAGATAAATGTCCAAACTTTTTGTTTTAAGAGAATTTTAACACGCAAGTCACACGATTTGAGGCACTTATGACCTTTAACAGTTGTTAAGATGTCAGACGATAGATGATAGACATGAGTTTTGTTTCAACATGAACACACAAATACCTGAACACCCTAACACAATTAAAAATAATTTTAATCCATATAATCTTTAGCATGAACACATCCAAATATTGCCTCGTCCTTGTATTGTTATTGGCGCTCGTGACTGGAGCACAGGCACAGTATTTTGGGCGCAATAAGGCGAATTATGAAACTTTTGATTTCAAAGTGCAACAGACGCCGCATTTTGAATTGTATCACTACTTGGAAAATGACAACTATTTACGACAGTTTACGACTTGGTCAGAAGTATGGTATCGCTTGCACCAACGCGTGTTGCTGGATACAATTGAGGGCAAAAACCCTTTAATTCTACACAATGACCATGCGGATTTTCAGCAGACGAATGCGATTATGGGACAAATTGGCGTGGGAACAGGCGGTGTGACGGAGGCATTCAAAAACCGAGTCATTATGCCGATTGCCAATTCTAACCAACAAACGCACCACGTACTGGGGCACGAATTGGTACACGCTTTTCAGTACAATATGATTATCAAGGGCGATTCTACCAATTTGAAAAATATGCAAAACCTACCGCTATGGTTGGTAGAAGGATTGGCAGAATATATGTCCATCGGTAGCGTGGATGCGCTCACGGCGATGTGGATGCGCGACGCGGTGCTGAATGATGACGTGCCAAGTCTGAAGGATTTGGACAATCCCGGCAAATATTTTCCGTATCGCTATGGGCAGGCGTTTTGGGCATTTTTGACAGGGATGTACGGCGATGATATTATAGAACCTTTTTATGTAGCAACTGCTAAATACGGTTTTGCGGAAGCGAGTAAAAAAGTGCTGGGTACGGATGATAAGAATTTGTCGAGTCTTTGGCAAAATGCAGTGAAGACGCACTTTGGGGCTTATGTGGGCGATAAAAAAGAGCGATTGGTAGGTACGAAATTAATATCCGAAGAGAATGCAGGCAATATGAATATCGCGCCGGAGTTGAGTCCGAATGGTCGGTATGTAATTTTCTTATCAGAAAAAGATTTGTTCAGTATTGACTTGTATTTGGCGGATGCGAATAACGGTAAAATCATTCGCAAAGTAGCCAGCACCACGAAAGACGGACACTTAGATGATTTTGATTTTATAGAATCCGCAGGTACTTGGTCGCCGGATGGCAAGCGTTTTGCGTTCACCGCGTATAGCAAAGGACGGAATGTATTGATTATCAAAGAAGCAGATTCCGGTAAGACGATTGATGAAGTGGAGATTAAAGGCGTACAGGCATTCACCAATCCAGCTTGGGCACCAAATGGCACGACCATTGCAGTTACCGGTTTGGTACAAGGTCAAACGGATATTTACACCTATAATATTCGAAATAAAGAAGTTAAAAAACTGACCAATGACCGCTATTCCGAAATGCATCCTCACTGGTCAGCAGATGGCAATATGCTGTTGTTTGCAAGCGATCAATTGAGCTTTGAGCGCGGACGCACGAATGGCGCATGGACATTCAACTTGGCTGAAATGAATGTGGCGAGCGGCGAGACCAAAATCATTGACATCTTCTATGGTGCCGATAATTTGAACCCATTGTATGATAATGAAGGAAATATTTTATTTCTGTCAAATCATGATGGCTTTCGCAATATTTACAAATATGATAAAACTGCTGGTAAAATTTACCAGATGACGGATGTGATTACCGGCGTGAGCGGCATCACGCATTATGCGCCCGCGATGAGCATTGACCGCAAGAATAACCGCGTGGTGTATATGCACTTTTCTAAAAATAAATACAGCATTTACAAAGCGAAAACGCAGGATTTCCTCAACAAAGAAGTGGAAAATAAAGTGGATTTCGCAGCAGCGACGATGCCGCGTGTAGACCCGAATTCTAAGAAAATGGTAGACCAACAGTTGGCAAGTTTGGACAAATTAGAATCCAATCCAGATGCGTTGCTGACCGAATATACAGAAAAAGAATATCAACCTAAATTTAAACTGGATTACATCGGTGGTGGCGCAGGGGTAGGCGTGGGTACGAATAATACATTTGGTACGTCTGGGGGCGTAGCAGGTGGTGTGGACGCACTTTTCAGCGATATTTTGGGTAACAATCAATTATTTGGTAGTCTTTCTTTGAATGGCGAGATTACCGACTTTGGTGGAGCCGTACAATATGTCAATCGCAAAAATCGTATCACTTGGGGCGGGGCGGTTTCGCACGTTCCTTACCGGTCGTTTGGTTTTGGTGGCACTTCTTTGGAGGATTTGGAAATAGGCGATGCAACCTATACGACGGTCGCTCAAAAATATTACATCAATCGTATTTTTCAAGAAAGTGCAAGTGCATTTGCAGCGTATCCATTTTCTACAACGCTTCGACTGGAAGGAGCGGCTTCGTTCGCGCGCTACTCCTCCCGCACGGATGAGTATACCAATTATTATCAGGCAATTCCGATTGGAAATAGTTATGCCGCAGGCAATTCCATCGGTAGTGATAGAAAGAAAGTAGCAAGTGAACCCGGGTTTAATCTGATGACAATCGGTACGGCTTTTGTGGGTGATAATTCGTTTTCTGGATTGACGGCACCGCTACAAGGACATCGTTTCCGCTTTGGCGCAGACCAATATTTTGGAGCGTATAACTTCACAGCGGCTACGGCGGATTATCGGGTTTATCGTTTTTTCAAACCCGTTGGTTTCGCGTTCCGAGCGATGCACTACGGGCGTTATGGGGCGGATTCTGAAAGATTGTTTCCGATTTATGTCGGTAGTCCTTGGTATGTACGTGGTTTTAATTCTAATGCAATCGAAGGTGCGTTGGTACAAAACGGGCAGTCATTCAATCAATTGGTAGGTAGTCGTATCGCGGTGAGTAATTTTGAAATACGGATTCCATTTACTGGACCAGAGCGGTTGGCACTGATTAAATCTAAATTCTTATTCAGTGACTTGAATTTCTTTGTAGACGGCGGCGTGGCGTGGTCTGATAATAGGCAATTCAAAGGAAATGTGTATCAGACTGATTCTGAGGGCAATCGCGTTCCTCAAATAGACCGAAATACTGGCTCACCCTTAGTGGATGACAGTGGAAATCCGTTGTACGAAACGCTTTATTCTAAAGCACTACCGCTTGTCAGTACAGGTGTATCTCTACGAGTGAATTTGTTTGGTGCAATCATTTTAGAGCCTTATTATGCGTTTCCACTTTTGGAAAATAGTAAAGGCGTGTTTGGTTTGAATATTTTGCCGGGCTGGTAGGGACGTTTTTTGTTGGAGGTTTGTCGTTTCTGGTTGCTCTTATGATGTTGACGGTTTCTCGTTTGAGGTTCGAGCAGTCTAGTATCCAGCATCTAGTTCAAACGGTCTGGCATCTGGCATCTTTTAATCCGGCATCTACTAAAAGGCTTTTTAGGACATTAAATCCTGAAAAGCCTTTTTTTGTCGAAAAAAATTTAACATTTATACAAAACTGCTCAAATTGTTATATATTTGAAAAAATAGGCGACAATACTTCTACGCAATTATAATCCATTCTTGTTGAAGCTACTTTCTACTTATTGCTCGAAAAGCCTTGTTAACAAAAAAGTGATAGACTTAACCCTTTTATACCATACATTTTGGAACGTTTATTCATTACCCTGGTTTTTCCGATATGGCTGTGCGCCCAAACTCCACCGCCAGAATTGCTCGTGTTGGTGAATAACAAGCGTATTACTATACAAGACAACACATTACAACTGAAAGCTTCCGATCAATTAACTATATTCGACACGATTTCCCTGCTTTCTTCTACTACCTATTTTTACAAATTAGATAACAAAGAGATTCATCTTAAAGATACTTCTATTGCGCTCTATACCAATTTAAAGTCAGCCACTTATACATTTCAAGCATATAAAGTTAGTGATGGCGAAGCCTCCTTGACGCATCCTTTTAAGATTATCGTAAAAAGAAATAATACTTGGTGGTACGTTCCTGCATTTATGCTTTACCTGTTGGTTTTGTCGGGGAGCGCAGTTTATGCTATCACTGTCAATAAAGTGAGAAATGCCTCCAAAATTTATACGCTCCGAAGTGAATGGACGAACCGCCTGCACACGGAAGTCGGGGGGGATTTAGATGCCGCCGCCGGTAGGGTCAAACAAGCACAAAAAGAGTTAAAGAAAATATATAGCCGTCTTCAGGAGCTATGGGCGAAAGCAAACCTTTTTGTAGAAGCACATTTGCACGCACCAGTAAGTACTGAATTGCTAAAAGCACTCGACATCTTTGAAGAAATCGAAAGAAAACTCCGCTTTGTATTTGATTTGATTGACCCCAAAAAGGACTCCTTACAGACTGTTCTAAATGATCTGGATCAATGTGCAAAAAATAAGTTCGCCATGAAGGACATCCAATTGGATTATCAAAATAGTTTGCTTGACCATGAAATCCTCAAAATAGACCTGACCCGTATCGAAAAACTTGGACTGATTACAAAAGAAGTAATAAATAACATTTACAAGCACTCCGAGGCGACGCACACCTCCATTCACATCAAACGCGAAAATAAAGGGCTTTGGATGCAAATAATGGAAGACGGCAAAGGTTTTGACCTACCCGCTAAACTCAATGAACCTGACAATCATGATGGAAATGGCAATGGCGGTCGCATCGGTTTGAAAAGTTTATTCAGCTTAGCAAAGGATGGCTTGATAGACTTTGATATGTGGTCGGAACCGGGCAGCGGCACTCGTACTACTATTTTTGTGCCAGAATTATAGCATATCCCCAAAATTGGGGATAGCACGACTATCCGTTTTTCTTCATTTTTGCAGCCAAAGAACGCAATCAAAATGGAATCTAAAATCAGAGTCGTGCTATTTGAAGATAACAGAAACATTAGAGAGTTACTCACTGATTTTTTTGAAAAATCTGATACATTATTTCTCACAAAAGTATTTGTAGATGCGAATAAAGCAGTGACGCAAGTAAGCGAATTAAAGCCGGATGTAGTGCTGATGGACATCGAAATGCCCGGTACGAGTGGGTTGGATGCCTTGCAAAAAATAAAAGCAGTCCGCCCTGAAACCAAAATATTAGTACAAACCAAATTTGAAGAAAACCATCCCATTTTCGTGGCACTGTGTCGGGGTGCTTCCGGTTATATCATTAAAAAAGACCTGATGGACACGCTGGAGCAAGCCATCATCAACGTACACAACGGCGGTGGCTATTTGTCACCCGCTATCGTGAGTACGGTGATCCAGCTTTTTCAAAATAAACAATTTATGGCAAATCCAACCTATATCCCATTTACCCCGCGAGAGCAGGAAGTACTTAAAGAAATGGGCAAAGGCAAAACTTATGACGAAATTGGGGTTGCCCTAGGCATTAGCTTTTACGGGGTACAGTCCCACATTCGCAATATTTACGAAAAACTGCACGTCGGCTCCAAAGCAGAAGCTATTCTAAAAGCAATTGAATTGAAATTGATACCTTAGAATATAAAATAGTAGAATATGAAAAACGCTTGGATTAAAAAAATTGGAATTGTATGCTGCATTTGGATGACTGTAGTTATTGCTATGACTGCACAACAAGAGTACTTAGAATTAAAAGTTGAACCAATAGGACAGGAAACCTCAAGTTGGTGTTGGGCAGCCTCCATGCAAATGATCATGACATTTCATCAAATAGGTACTCCGGTTCAACTGATTACACAATGTAATTTGGCAAAGGAATTGTTGAAACTACAAGGAACCGTGCCTCTGGCGGATCTTTCAAAAAACTGTTGTCTTCGTACCTGCAATGGATGCGCATTCACTAATCCTACTTGCCCTACTACTACCGACTATTTTAATAAGACCATAGATTTTACGCGCCAAACTGATATTCCTCCTAAACGAGGTTATTTTGACTTGCTTTTTGCCAAGCACAGTTATACTTCTATGGAAATGATCAATCAAAGTGGTGCGCCCATGACTTGGGAGGAAATAAAGGAACAAATAGAGCGGTGTCGCCCTTTTATCATCATTATCAATGGTTCTGGTTCTGGTACTACTAATACACCAAATGGCGCTCATGCCCTTGTGGCGAAAGGATACCTGCAGGAAGACTCGAGTAGTCCTAAATTCGTTATTGTAAATGATCCTTGGAATCCCTGCTGTAAGAAAGAATATTACTTACCTTATAACACTATTGAAGGGATTGTTCCTGTGGGTAGTAATCCAAATCCGGGGTTTTATGGTATAAATAGTGTACTCGCTTTTGTGCACACCATTCATCCTCAAAGGGTTGACCCCAACGAAGGGAATACAGAATCCTGCCGGAGGGTTCTCACCGCAAGAAGTAATCCTGCCTTAACACCCGTGCAACGGGAATTTCGAAGAAGTACACCTACTGCAATCTGGGAACAAGCACCGCCATCTGCATTTATTAATAACACACAGTCCGATATTGATTTATTGGCATCCGCCAGCGAAGATATAAGCCAATTTCAAAGTCCTCCACAGGATACTACGAATGAAGAGCAACAGGATTTAACTTTTCTTTTAACAAAAAATAGGAATCAAGTAATTGGTTTTAGAAAAGATACATTAGATAATGCTGAACTCAAACAAAAAACTTCCCTCCAAACCTATTATGAAACACCTGTAGAATTTATATCGCTCAGCAGAATGTCTGAATGGAGATTCTTTTTCTGCAATGTAAGACTACCAAGCGTAATCGTGCCAAACCAAGTCTCGGATGTAACCTATAGAGACGTAAATCCTCCAATCATCAGCACTTTGCAAAGACAAAAAGATGGAAAAACCTGGGTACTCAAAGGCATTACGACCTCCACCTTTTTTCAGGAATCCTTAGCCGTAATGGTAGACAATGAAAGTATCACCTTAAATAATACAAATATTAACCCAAGCGCAGTAAATACCGTAAAATTTACCGCCGTAAAATTCCCGCCTTTTTTGTATGAATTTTACAGTTTTACTTACAAAGAGAAAAATTACTTCGTACCCGTGATGGATTACCCAGATTTAGATATGAAAGCAGGAACCGCTTATAGAACCGAGCAAAGCCTTAGACTATTAAGAAGAATGATTAGAAATTTGGATGGATTCGTTAGATCGCCTCGAGGAATTGATCGCCCCACATCAGAAGTTTTTATTAGATAATTAAATTATTAAATCCTTAAATAATAACAACTATGGCAAAAGTAATTAGAGGTGCTGCTATACAGGGAAGCACCAGTTCCACAACAGGCAATGTTCAGGTGTACACTACGGTAGAGCGAGACGCTGACCTCACTAAGTATTGGACAGACCTGACGAAAGAAAAAATGTTTCCGGTTGCTATCTGGAAAATTAAGCAATTGTTTAATGCCTCCGGCACCGATGAGGTAGCGCTGCGCGTGACAGACATCAACGACCCCGAAGTAATAGATGCTCGCTGGCTGGTATTTGACGGCAGCTATGGAGATGACCTCAACGACGCTACCACCGACAACACCTACTACTTTGTACTCCATGAATCTTTTTTTAATGGCATCATTGAGGTTAATGAGGATGTAAACACAGAGGGTCTATTTGGGAGTGCAAGCTTCCCGTATAGAGCGATTATATGGGGACGGGTAGGACAACAAGCCAATGACGATTATACCGCTTTTTTTGATGTAGCCGATTGCCCGCCAATAGGGGATGGTGGCGCAGGTGGTGATGGTGCATTAACAGGAATGCGAATCCCGCCAGGACAATAAAATTAATTTATATGAGTAGTTCAGAATTAGATGCTTTCTTTTTTAGATTTGGTCAAATAACTATTGCTTTTATGATAGTACCTATCATAGTAGCAATCATTAAAAGACGATATTACAATTCTATATTAGACGCGTTTCTAAAATATAGGATTCTGGCTTTTTCCTTCAACTTACTGGAAGTAGGCTTCATTTGGGTTGCTTACAATCACTTTGAATGGATTAAGGATTTTGTAAATTATTTTGGAATTCAAAATACTGCTTTTTTAGCCATTTTGTATCATTCAAATGATTACATTTTTCTTGGCTGGTTTTTCTATTTACTTTTCGGGCGTAAGCCCTATGGCATTTGGATATGGCGTATTGCTATGCTACTATTAGTTGCAAATGTAATTAATTACTTATTTATAGAAGGTTATAAAACTGTTGGATTTTTTAATCCAATTTCTGACGCCATTTTTGTATTTGGCGTGGCTGCGTTTTATTTGTGGCATCTCTATAAGTCACAATTGGCATTGCCGCTTACAAAGAATCCATATTTCTGGATCAGTTTTGGCTTGATTCTGCCGCACCTCATTGGGTTCTTTCTATTTTTAGTGGGCGATGTGGCGCAGAAGGAAAATTTTCCTTTTTTTGTGTCCTTGTCTATTGCCAAAAACTGTTTTTTGATTTTGGCGCAGGTCTTTTACTCCATTGCTTTCTGGCGGGCGCAGTATGCCCGGTTCATACCTTTGCCTTCCGAGGAAAAAACGGCTTGATAATACAAAGGCTTAGGAAATTGAAAGTTTCCGAAGCCTATTTTAATTAGAATCTTCTTGATTTTTTCCTGCCAAAACCACCAATATTGGGGATTCCCAAGCCCGTTTTTTCATCCTATTTTTGTATCAGTATTAAACCCCAGTTAAAATTTAAATTAACAGCCTTATATCCCATCAAACCAAATGCTTTCTCTTTTTTTGAACGACACAAACATTGCACAGGCTGCCTGCTTATCCCACAGGCAGCTTTTTTTATACCCCCAATATTGGGGATTGTCGTACCCAACAGAAGGTCGTAATTTTGTAGCATCAAACACACAGCGCGAGGAAATTACACATTTTTAGTCCTCAAAGAAACGACCCCTTTTATAACCCCAGAACCAGTTTTCCTTTAAAGGCTGCCCGGTAAAAGCAGCCTTTCTTTTTTGTACCGGCGAGCTTCAGTACATCACTGCTTCTTCAAAAAATCCGCCACATTATCCAATTGTGGGGAGTCGGACACCGCTTTCCAATCAAATTTTTCATCGAATGGGGTGAGCGCTTTTGCTGGGTCAAACACACGCGGGTCAACGGGAAAGGCTTTGTAAGGCGTGAAATCAGGTTCGTTCGTAAATAAATCTGCTAAATCGGTCGCCGTTGCATCGTATTGATTCAAATAAGGCATTCCAAAAATATTCCAGAATGTTTTAAAAATACTGCCGAAGCTATAATGCTGGTGGCTCACATAATTCTTTTTCGCATAAGGAGAAACCACCATGAGTAAGCTGCGGTGCGCGTCAATGTGGTCGCGTCCGTCCTGTGAGTCGTCTTCGGTGATGACAATTGCCATATTTTTCCAATACGGCGTGCTGGATAAAAATTCAATCATCCGTCCTACCGCTAAGTCATTATCCGACATGTAACTTTCGCGGAACGGAAACCCGGCATTCGGGCGGTCGCCTGCGCCGTGGTCATTCGGAATCATAATGGTGATGATTTGCGGCATCGTTTTGCCTTCGCCCATCCATTGTTCGTTGAATTCTTTTTTGAACACATCCACCCGAAATTGGTCAGGAATTGCCATGTTGTAAGTCGGGTACAAACGCGAAGAGTTTTCATACAGAGGCAGGGAAATCGGGTGATTCAATAAAATTTTCACACCGCCATATTTTAAGGTAGAATCTTCATAAGCGCCCGCCAATTCTACACCGAAGCCAAAATTGTGAAACGAAGTTTTATTTCGAGCTAAATGATCCCACATCGAACCCGCTTCGTTGTAATCTTCAGGATAAACCGCGCCGGAAGCACCGTACAATGCGCCGTTGCCGGGCGCTTTGGAGTCGCGGCGCATATTGCGTTTGCCGCCATAAGAAGCCGTGACGGAGGTTTCCATCCACTCATTTGGGTAGGTGTTTGCGAGCCAGCGATGCCCATCGGCAGAATGGTCAGAATCCACATAAAAATTGTCAGAAATAGCGAAACGTTGTGCCAGTGCCAAGTGATTCGGCATGACCGTAATGCCGCTCAAACTATCGGTTTTGGCATTGTTAGCAAAAGTGCGATTCACGCCGTAGCGCGCCATTGCTCCTTCGCCTTTGCCGCCTTTCACTTGTCCAAACACTTCATCATACGTGCGATTTTCTTTGGAAATGAACACGATATATTTGATCGGACTTTCTTTTTGTTTGCCAAATAGCGGAATCGGATTGTCGTTGCGTGCGTTGTGCGCCGCGTCGTTGACCTTTGTAAATTTGAAATTATAATCTAAAACCTGTTGGGTCGTTTGTTTCAAAGTCTCGCCCGTCGGGATGTCCCAAATAGAAACCGTGCCGTACATCAGATTGCCAACGTAGCCTTCGTCCGTGCTGCCTTTGAAGGTAGAGCCACCATTCGGACCGCTACCAAAACCTTTCGCACTCGCTACGATCACTTTTTTTCCATCTGGGCTTACTGCCAATCTAGAAGGAAACCAGCCCGTCGGCACGTGTCCTTTTACTTCAAAAGTTTCCGCGTCAATTACCGCCACGGCGTTGATTCCAGATTCCGCTACAAACAACGTTTTTTTATCCGGCGAAAGCGCAATACCAAACGGAATCACACCTCGAAAGCGATTCAAACGCGCATCCGGTTGCAACATAATATTTTTTATAATGGTATCTTTTTCCAAACTAATAACTGA
>CAZJXN010000064.1:0-28485 GCA_964549655.1 uncultured Saprospiraceae bacterium | reverse complement strand
AGGTGCCGTCTTGTCTTCGGGTAGGATTTTACTCCAGATCGGCTCGCAAAAATTACTGACACTTTCTACTATGACGATATATTCTTTGTTACACTTTACAGTTACAGCTTCAATTTTATCATCTGGACCAGCAATCAAGCGACCCTGGTCTTTGACCTTTAAACGATAGTATCCGCCTAAGGGAAGATTACGGAAATCACATTCTCGATAATAATTTGTAACAATCATCGCTGCTTCCAAACTAATATCGCACTCCTCCTCTGAGATTTTTATATTTACTACTTCTGGTGCTGCCAAATCGTTAGTCTTCTTCCAGCAATCGCCCAATTTGGTTGGATTATTTTCGTCAATCATCAAGTCTTGAATTTCACGACGATCATCCGAACGGTCGTTCACAATCAGTTGCTGGCAATCGTTGAATTGATTCAATAACGGATTAAGATCGAACTTCAAAGCATCGGCTTCTCCTCTGGATTGAGTAGCTAAAGCCAAGGCTTGATCCATTGGAATCTTTTGTGGGCATACTTCAAAGATAAATCGTACAATGAAGCCCTGCCCGGGATATAATAAACCGCTTACGCCATCAAAAACATTGCCAACCGCATTGTAACTATTATTTCTGGTTGGTAGCTCTGCTGGAATAGCGGGTTCAATATCTGCATATTCTCGGTCGCTTCGTACTTCTACACTGATTAAGCCATTGAAAGTAACACCGAAATCGGTCGCCAAATTAGCAACCAAATCAATATTTTCTATGGGTACTTTACCGGTGTTTTGTACCACTGCATCCATGATGACATTGAAGCATTTGCAAGTGCCACTGGTCGGGTATTCCACTCCAACAATGTCTTGTACAACTTCAATATTTGGGTCAGGGTCGCGGAAATCGAGGTCGCCGGTTGAACGTACATCCTGATCTTTTTTATAACTATCTGGCAATTGTTTCCATGGAATGTTAATCCCATCATTTGAGTTCCATGCCCCAATCCGATGATCATAACCATCATCCAAGCCGTCATTATCCGTATCCGCTCCTGTTGCAGTACCACGGAGACCTTCGCCTATATCACCCATATTCATGCCATCATTTGGATCATCGTCGTTGTCCGAATCCAAATCATACATATCTATATTGTCTTCACAATCCGCATTAAAACCTGCTAAACCAGCGCTGGCTACGGGATTAGAAACTGGATTATTAGCATCTACACTTTGATCGTAGGCATCATCCAAACCATCGTTATCGGCATCAACGCCGGAAGGCAGAATGTAACCCATCGTTGATTGCAACTCAATATTATCAGGAATACCGTCGTTATCGGCATCAATATCCTGGTCATTGGACTTGCCGTCACCGTCAAAATCTTCCGCCAAAATTCCAACACTTGCTAATGGATTCGCTAATCCAGACCCAGTTTCCTGGTCATAAGCATCATCCAAACCATCGCCGTCCACATCATTGCCGGAAGGCAAAATATCTGCAACGCCATCATGATTCAAATCCAATGCTTCTACCAAATCCGTTGCGCCATCGTTGTCACTGTCAATATCTTCGCGGTCAACAATACCATCGCTATCACTATCGGCTTCCAGGGTATTGCCCGTATCACCGAAACCATTTTCATCGTCCGCGAAATTGAGTAATCCATCACCATCGCTGTCGCCCGTATCTGCGGTGTCATCTGCAACGCCGTCGCCGTCATAATCGAGCGCTTCATTCAAATCCGTAATGCCATCATTATCAGAATCAATATCCAAACGATCAAATGTACCATCGCCGTCCGTATCGGATTCTGGGGTGTTTCCGGCATCTCCAAAAGCGTTTGGTGCGTTATCAGCGGTGTCTTTTATACCATCGCTATCGGTATCGGCTCCATCTACAATGCCGTCATTATTGGCATCCGTGCTGCCGCTTTCTACCACATCGGTTACCCCGTCGTTGTCGCTATCAATGTCTAAATAGTCAGGAACACCTTCGCCATCCGTATCTACTGGAATCGTGCTAATGCCGCCGAAAACAGCAGGAGTATCATCTACCGAACTTAAAATACCGTCGCCATCCGCATCATCGCCATCTACGAGTCCATCGTTATTGGTATCCACCGTAGCTGGGTCAAGTCCACTTTCAATCAAATCGGTAACGCCATCATCATCTGCATCTAAATCAAGATAATCCTGAATTCCATCTTCATCGGTATCAACTGGAATGACAAAGATACCACCAATAGTTGGGTCGACTGGGTCAGCCAAACCATTGTTATTGGCATCAGGACCATCATTAATACCATCATTATTAACATCTACTATTGCCGGGTCTTGACCGCTTTCTATCAAATCAGCAATTCCATCATTATCCGAATCTAAATCTAAATGATCAAGAATGCCATCGCCGTCCGTATCGGGTAGGGACGCAGGAGTGCCGGTATTGTCGGGATCAACGCCATCGTTCAGACCGTCACCATCGGTATCTGGTCCATCCACCATCCCATTATTATCAAGGTCAGCTAAAGTAAGTACGCCACTTTCAATCAGGTCAGCTATACCATCACTATCACTATCCAAATCTACATTATCTGGGAAGCCGCTATCATCTGTATCTTGTGGAATAGTGCCAATGCCGCCAAAATTAACATCATCGGTATCTACTAAATCTTGAATGCCGTCGCCGTCGCTATCTGTTCCATCTATTTCACCATCACGGTCAACGTCTAATAAGAAATAATTGAGTCCGCTTTCCTCTAAATCAGGTACGCCATCGTTATCCGAATCTAAATCCACATAATCATCTTGCCCGTCATTGTCAAAATCGGTAGGGGTAGTGCTCAAACCGCCGAAAGCATTGTCAACATCGTCTACGCTATCGGTAATGCCGTCGTTGTCAGCATCTGGACCATCTATAATGCCATTATTATCTGGATCAAGCGTTGCGTAATCCAATCCGCTTTCTACCAAATCACCGATGCCGTCATTATCAGCATCTAAATCCACGTAATCATCTACTCCATCACCGTCTGAGTCAAGTGGAGTGATACTGATACCACCAAAACCAGCATCATTATCATCCGTCAAATCAGGAATACCGTCATTATCCGCATCGGGGCCGTCCACAATGCCATCGTTATTGGTGTCAACGGTTGCTGGGTCAAGCGGTCCTTCCTGCAAATCGGAGGTGCCATCATTATCGGAATCTAAATCTACATAATCATCTTGTCCATCGCCATCGGTGTCGAGTGGTGTTGTACTTTGTCCGCCGAAGCCTGCGTCGTTATTATCTACAATGTCGGAAATACCGTCGCTGTCTGCATCGGGTCCATCCACCACACCATCATTATTGGTATCTACCGTTGCGGGGTCAAGCGGTCCTTCTTGTAAATCGGAAGTGCCATCATTGTCCGAATCTAAATCGGCATAATCATCAATTCCATCGCCGTCGGTATCAATTGGCATGGTGCTGCTGCCACCAAAACCAGCGTCATTATTATCCGTCAAATCAGGAATACCATCATTGTCTGCATCTGGGCCATCTACCACACCATCATTATTGGTATCAAAGGTAGCCGGGTCAAGCGGACCTTCTTGCAAATCGGACGTTCCGTCGTTGTCGGAATCCAAATCGGCATAATCATCAATTCCATCGCCATCCGTGTCAATTGGAGTGGTGCTGCTGCCACCAAAACCAGCATCATTATCATCGGTCAAATCAGGAATGCCATCGCCATCTGTATCAGGACCATCCACTACGCCGTCATTATCCGTGTCAACTACAGCTGGGTCAAGCGGACCTTCTTGTAAATCGGACGTTCCATCATTATCGGAATCTAAATCTACAGAATCATTTTGTCCATCACCGTCCGTATCCAATGGCGGAGTGCTTTCGCCGCCAAAAGTAGCTGGGGTATCATCAATTGGATCTGGAATACCATCACCATCTGCATCAGGACCATCCACGACACCGTCGTTATCTGTGTCCAATGCAGGGTCGAGTGGTCCTTCTTGAAAGTCAGAAGTGCCGTCATCGTCCGAATCCAAATCATTTGAGTCTGGAATACCGTCTCCATCAGTGTCTGGTGGGGTTATCAAATTGCCACCATTATCAGGATCAACTATATCAGGAATACCATCGCCGTCCGAATCTGGTCCTTCAATTACACCATCGCCATCAGGGTCTAACACACTAGGGTCGCCACCATTTTCGATTAAGTCAGGCGTGCCATCATCATCATTATCCACATCATCAGTGTCGGGCGTTCCGTCTCCATCAGTATCAACGGGCTCTACAGGATTACCTCCTTGATCCGGATCAATTAAATCAGGGACTCCGTCGTTATCGTTATCGTTTCCATCAACACAGCCATTTCCATCAGGGTCAAGCGTAGCTAATTCTGCTGCGGTCGCATTTTCCCAGAGGTCGGGCGTTCCATTATTATCGCTATCTTTATCGAAAGCATCAGGGGTACCATCACCATCGGTATCTGGTGGAGTAATTGGAGCCATACCACCTTGGTCCAGGTCAAAGACATCCGGCGTACCATCGCCATCCGTATCAGGTCCGTCGGCGCAACCATCGCCATTAGCATCTTTGGAGGCGATCAGATTGAGTGGCAGGTTTTCCCACAAGTCGAAAGTGCCATCATTATCGCTATCTTTATCTTGGCAGTTAGGAATACCATCATTATCAGAATCTACTAAGCAATTGCCTTCATTTACATCAGGTGTACCATCATTGTCGTCATCGGGATCACATACATCAGCTACATTATCACCATCAAAATCTATAATCATACCCGTAAACAGATAATCTTCTACTTCCCCACTTTGCAGTTGTCCGCCCGGTGTAAATACGCTCAGTGAGGCGTCTGTTGCCAATCGGAATCGAGCATAGGTCTGCGTCGTGACCACTACATTTGGTCCTAACCCAGCTACACACAAGTTATTCCAAGTCACATTATACGTAGTAGCAAGCATAGGAAATATCGTGGTAGTTGTTCCTTCATCCGGTTGAAAGATGCCATCATCGTCAAAATCTATCCAACCAACCAGCGTTGCCATTGAAAAGGTATTATTCCTTACAACGACCGGTACGGTGTAAGTGGTAGCGCTAGCGTGTATAATATTTGGAAAGGAAGTCACCCCATCATCATCCGCTCCGTCGCCATTGGCAGCTACTCCAGGTAAACCATTTGCATCAATATCAACTGCCGAACCCAGCACAAGCACTGGCGCCACCGGATCAAAGACCAAATGCTCAGGTCCTCCGGAAGCCCTAAGCGTCAAATAGCTATTTGGCGCATCGCCAAAATCGAAACAGTTCGGATCTCGACTGAGGGTTATAGTAGCAGAAGTCACTCGACAGTTTGGATTGCCAATACCGCCAAAGCGAGCAACTAATAATTGGTATTGTCCTTGATCACTGTCTATTGCATCAATGATGGTTAAATCTTCCCCCGTGCCACCTGCTACATTGACCCAAACACCTCCTACCAACTTTTGCCACTGAAACTGTGGGTTATTAAATCCTGCTATAATGGAAGCATTAAAAACGACATCATCACCCGGGCAAAAAGGACGCGGTGTAATAATACTGATGCTGGCACCGCAGGGTCTAAATGTAATATCATCTAACACTAAGTCATTGCCGTACCCGCCAGGATTATTATTTCGAACACGAATAATTAAGTCAGTACCCGGCGCATTAAAAGTAAAACCAGCTTGTTGCCATACGCCTCTGGAACTAATATTGCCACTATTATAGGCACCTAATATATTACCGCCGCCGTCAAGTACTTCAAAACGAAGGTTGGGGTCAATAGTTCCGGCTTGCGTGACTGGGTTGTTCACGGACGCAACCCAAGCAGAAAACTCGTACGTAGTACCGATACAAAGCCCTGAGATTGCTTGTGAATAAAAAACACCTGGATCATAGCTCGCATTTACCAGCATCATTCTACCAACCCCATTACCGGATGTATGGTCTGGTATGTTAAGCCATCCGTTGTACCCTATTGAAGTAGGTACTACCGCGTATGATCCATCATATATAGAATTAGCTGGCTCGTAAATATAGGTCGTCGAGCCACCTGTAGCACTTCCTACATCAGTTCTTCCACCATTACCAAAATCAATATTTATGACGGGGCTACCCAGGGTACCTACGCACAGCCCACCGCCCCCACAATCAGGGTCAGCAGCATCTACTAAGCCATCGCCATCATTATCAACACCGTCGCCGCACTGTTCGGGTCCAGGACCCAACACGGTTACTTGTACCGTTCGTGTTGCAGAAGTATTGCCTTGGTCGTCATCTACGATTAGGGTCAAGGTATAATTTCCCGGTAAAAGCGCGCTGAGGGCTGCTTGGTCAGCTACCGCTAAGTCACCCGTAAAAGGGTTGACGAAAAATGCCCCACCGGTAGTACCTTGATTTACAATAACCCAATTCGTGATCGCATCACTTTCTGGGTCGGTAGCGTCCACTCTATTATTGCCCGGGTTACTCACACCATTTAGGGCGGTGCCAGCAGCAGAGCCTCTGATTACACTAAAGGTTTGTCCTGCGGCGATGACGGGAGGTCCATTGGCAGGGCACACCGGCACTGAAAGATTACTGATGCTAATATCGTCACTTGACATATTACCTGTATAAAAATTAAAATCAATCGTAGCACTATTAGCTATCCACCCAGGAATAGTAATAGTATTGCCGACTGTTGCCGTGGCATTGATAGTAGCAGGGGTAACCGTAGCTCCATTCATTGCAACTACCATCCCAACTGTACCAAAAGGCGTATTAAAATCATCAGAACTCGTAAATCGGTAATAAACCGTACCATTCACTTCTACATCCAATCTCAAAGCTCTAGCCACCGATGGACCGGCATTCGTCCATCGAACATCAAAGTTTATGACTAAGCCTGCTGTTGGACGATTATTCAGTCCAGTTACACTTCGAGATACCGTTTCAGGATTTGCATTGTCATTGACTGAAGAAAAGTCAACACTGCTGATAAGGGCATTCAATGAAGCGGCTCCACCAGGGCATTGCGCTATGAGGAAGAGCGGACTCGTAAAGAGAAAAATCCCAAAAAGCGCAGCGCAGTACCATTGCCGCCACGGAGCCTCCCTTTTTAATTGCTTGCGTAAGGTTTGTGAAGGTTGTTTCATGAGAAAAAGAGATTTTATTGAATTAAGTAATTAAAAATGCCTGTTATTTAAAATTTTATGATTTGCTGTATAGATAATTTGAAATAATTTGAACCTTATTAAAAAATCGGGACTCACTTTGTGTAAGCCCTGACTGATAAAAGTCTCATAAACGACCTTATATAACATCATAAGGGTTATGGACTTAACCCAAACAATATCATATTTTTGTTACTCCTTTTTAGAAATAGCAAAATAGAATTCCCTTCCCGGTCGTGCATTTGCGCGGTGGTAGCGTTTTTTATTGCTTATGCAAAAGAAATGGCTTTAGAAGTACAGCCTGATTACTGTTTCTTTGACATAAGTGCCTAAAAAGTAGTTTTGTGTTTGTTTATCGGTTTGAGGGAAGTGTTTATCTCAGTTTGTGTTTGTGGAAGGTTTGGGTATGTTTGGGTAAATTAAACTCCCATAATGTCTATAACGACGATGTTATTTTTGCTAAATAGGAGTTTGAAATAAAATTGAAAATGACTAATAGCATGGTTTGTGTGTAAATTCAAGATTTTCATAAGTGTAAATTTTAAAAATGGAACAACAGTGCTAAGGTAGACCTTCGGGCGGTGTCAAATAGGACAGAAACAACCTTGTTGTGTACCGCGCTAAAGCTGATTTTTTTGTGGTATTTTTTTACAAAATTCTGATTTTGAATTATTTGCATTTTGAATAAAAGCTGAATTGCCTACTTTTTATAAGAAGGATATAGCATTTATTTTCAGCTTATAGCGCCCCTTTCCGTGACGCGCATTTTTCCTCTAATCGTTATCCTCTCAAAGTGGTAATAACGAGTTTCCACAAATCTTCGTAAGGGATAATTTCTATATTGTGAGATTGATTAGCGATTTCTAATGAAACACTTTGCAGTTTTTTTAAATTGGGGGCGGTCTTTTTTTGTACCAACTCCTTGTTAAATCCGGCGGATGGAATTTGTATCAACATTTTGACAAAATAATTGCTGCGCAGCGTATCTTCTTGTTTCAAATAACGAAAATGATACTTCCGAACAGCTTCTATCCGGTCAGCAACATCACTGTACTGGCGATGTAATAAAAGTAGCAAAATTTGAATAATAATAATAGAAATATTTACACCTTGTTTGTCTTTGCTATGATGAGGCATTTCATTTAGAAATTTACCGATGCGAAATTTTGTGAATTCTCTATTCCCCTCTTGCACGCTGATTTTTTTGCCGAGATGTAAGTAATAAAGATAGGCATGATAAATTTTCCATATTTCTTTTGTATTTACTTTTAATTGATTATATGCTTTATCATTTATAGCTTCCGTAAACACCGCGTGAGCTTCCTGATATCTGCCGGTATGTAAGGAAAGCAGTAAATTCATTTCCTGTATTTTAAACCAATTAAATAAACCTTGTTTTACTAAATGTTGGCACTTGTCGAGCGTTGCAATTCCTTCTTCATATTGCTTCAAATGAATATGACATACCAGTTTTTGAAATAAAAATGCTTGAAGGGCAGTGTGACTTGCATAAGGTTTTGCCTCAAAAAAATGAATAACTTCCTCACAGACACGTAGGGTGGAGGCGTAGTCATTGATGCTGGTGTACACAAGGATATGGATTAAATTGCCGGAGAGTTGTAAACTGTAAGAGGTATTATGTAATAATATTTCTTTTATATCATTATAATATTCAGTGGCTTTGTAATGAATCTCGGCGCGAGACGCTTTTTTATTGATGTAATTTACGATTAAAGTAGTATAATAAACCTCAGACTTATTTTCATACTGTCGGGTGTGCGCCAACTCATTGTAAAGATTCTTATAATATTCAAATTTTTCGATATTACCTTCTATAGTACCATAATATAAACGCAGTAGACCCACAATATCAAGTGATAGATCTGTAAATTCATATTCGATGGCTTGTTGCAATACTCGAAGGCTGAGTGCAATACCGCTATGTCGGGCTTTTTTTATGAGCAGGGTTTTAGCAGCAGCCAATTCTTTTAGCGTATCGTAATACGCCGCTTCCCGGCGAGTAACTGCCAGTTTGGTAGTGTCAAATAAAAAAATGGAATTGATAAACCTATCCTTTAGGGTTGTTTTTAGCTTCTGGTAAGCTGGCAACCTTTTGTTAGGTACCTTAAAAAGCAGTTGTACGGCAGATTCGTCTGTTAAAGAAATATCTTTTAGAAGAAATTCATAAAACTGCGCAATTTTTGGATTTTTTGTATTTAATAGCGCATCTTCGCTCGCTTTATTTTGCTTTATTAAAAAAGCAAGTTCAATTAATTCTTTCATTTGTACTTTTTATGTTGTGTAAATTACAAAGAAATTAATCCCACTTTTAAATTTTCGTAACTTTACACATAAAGGTATGAAAACAAAAAAAAATTTCGCTTGTACTTGAAGTATTAATTATTACTGGCATGACCTAAAATAGGGATATACATTCCACGCTTATATTTAGAAAAAATAGGCGTTTCATTTACAAATTTTCGAATGCGGAAACCACTTACATATTTGTCGTTTTCCGGCAGGTCTACCCACGTAAAAAGTAAGGAAAAACGGATTAAATGGAATAAAAAAAGTGTTATTGTGTGTATTTTACGGGAGCGAAAAGTGGGAAAAAGAATGCGCAAAATTAAAAAGCCTTCACAAGATACACTTATAAAGGCCTTTTTCTAATTTAATAGCTTTTTTAACTATCCAACAATGGACGCTTCCAGTTCACCGCCGGATTCGTTTTGAGTGCCTCTTTCTTTTGATCTAAGTAGTGTTCGGTCAGTTCATTTTCAGCTTCAATTTCTTTTTGGGTGCGGAAAATACCCGTTTCGGTTTCAAATTTCACTTTACTTTTGGTGGCAGCTCGCAATAAGGATACTTGTTCCAAATTGATCATTTCATAAATATTTTCTCGTTGGTGCAACACGTGGTCGTACGGGCTTCGCTGCGCAATTAACTTGGTGAAAATCGGTGCTGTTTCGATGGCTATAAACAAAAGCATTATAAACCAACTCGCCAAAAAAATCGCTTGACTTTCCTTGCCTAACCGATCCAGTGCCTCCATACGTGCCGCCATACCGCCGTAGTTAGCGCGATCCATTTGGCTCAAGTCGCGCCCCATTTGTGTTTGCAAGGTATCAATGGCTTGTCGCTTTTCTGCAATAAATGGCAGCGCTTGAGTAGTCGCTGCATCTAATTCCGCTTGTGCCTGTTCTGCCGCCAATTTTTTAGCTCGATAGATTGGACCCATATTGCGAATCTTGGAGCCGCCCGTACCATCTGCCTCCGCCAACGCATCTTTTGCCAAGGAATCTCGTGCTGCCGCTTTTTGAGCCAGTTGATTCTGAATCGCTGTAATATCGCTTTTCAAACTATCAATACTGCCCGTATAACGCAAAGCCAACTGCGATTCTTGTCGCTTGAATACCTCCTGCTTCATAATCTCTAACTCCGCCGTAATTTCCTTTTCAAAAATCTTCAATTCTAATGGCTTAGAAATAACAATCGCCAACAGCACCGCCATGAGCAATCGCGGAAATGCTACAAAAAAATCGCGCCACCACGAACCCCGACTTTTCATACTGGAAACGATGTAGCGGTCGAGATTAAAAATCATCAATCCCCAAACGAGTCCAAAAAAAGCGGCTAAAATCCAATTATCAAAAATGGTATACACTGCATAACTCGCCGAAAAAAGCGCCAGTAAGCCGGTGAAGAAAATCGTACCGCCGATACCGATGTACTTATTTTCGTCAGTTGGGCACTCTTTCAAAATGGCGCGGTCTACGCCAGAGCAAGTGATTAAAAAATCTTTGACAGCACTCATACGAACGTTTTTTATAAAAATTCAGCTATCAAGATGGGAAGTTGAAAAGTAGGAAACGAATATTGTAGACTAAAATTGGTTGTTGGCAGACCAAAATTTATTTTTGAAGTATAAAGGATAGTTGCGTAATCGAAACGGTTATCGTAACTTTGCAATCCAAAAGAAAAAATGTGTAGGTTTCACAGCTCATCTTTTTTATTTTGCATTTGACAACTGGCTCCGTAGTACAACGGATAGTATGTAGGTTTCCGGAACCTAAGATTCAGGTTCGATTCCTGACGGGGCTACTAAGTAGGAAATAGTTATATTTTCCGGTTTATGCAAATATTGATTTAAAAATGGTCAAAATAGCGGAGCTTAATACAAAACAACTCCAGAGTTGCCATAAGTGAATGATGCTACCCTGATGAGATTGACCAGATTTCCATTTGTAGTCTATGTTTCCACCCTTTCAATGTTATAACATTACTTTACATCAATAATAAAATAATTGGCTTATAAAGTGTTGTAAATCTTTACATTATAACATTTCTAAAAATAATTACATTTTTTTGTGCTAAAAACTTGTTATTTCATAGAATCGGTTTTATAATTACAGCATAATAATAAAATTTACACTTCAATAGGGCTACTCATCAATAAGTATTCTTTTATACGTACTAAATTTTTTAGGTTTAGCAGACTTCGTACTAACCATTTAAAGGTAGTATAGGAAACATCCTAACGTATTAGGATGTCAGTAAAGGGAACAATTACATTTTTTTGATTTTATTCATGCTATTGTAATAATAGCATTTTCATATTTATTTGCATAAATACAAGCGTGTACTTGTATTTATGTAATAGGATATTTTTTCGCAAAACGAAAAACAGAATGAAAATGTCGTGGTTCAAGTCATGTGCAGTAGCGTTGCTATTGGTAATGTGCTGCTTATTTGTAAAGGGTCAAACGGTAGATTGCAACTCACCTAATGCAAATACTCCAAGAGTAAGAAAATATAAGGCTGCACCCCCAAGTTATTGTTATGGTAACAGTGGATATATTGAGCTTTCCGTTTATAAAGTAGGAGGAAATGGAAATGATACAGGCGATTGGTCAGAATGGGAATTTAGTCTGGATGGTGGTTCCTGGGATAATGATGGTTTTTACACTAATGTATCAGCAGGTACACATATTATTGTACTTCGAAATATTAATACTGGATGTCAAACTGAAACGACCATCGACCTTGGACCAGCTTTCAACGGCGGAGAGCCAATCATTAATTATATCAGTGTAACAGAAGCTTCTTTTTGTGCAAATGATGGACAAATCGTAGTAGATGCTGACAATCCCGCTCCTGGAGGTTATTTTGATTTAAGATATAGATTGAATGGTGGTGCATGGACTACCAGCAATACCTTCAACAATTTAGCGGGCGGAAACTACACGATAGAAGTAGGTACGAGTGATGGAAGATGTATTTCCTCCCAGATGGCGACCGTGCCGAAATTAACCCCTCACTCCATCAATAGCATCACCACAACCGCTTCTAATAGTTGTTCCACTCCAATGGTCAAATTCAAATTAATACGACGAGCACTTACGATTTAATGTACAGCATTGACAATGGGGTGACTTGGTACGGCGACCCTATTTTTCCCAATCTTACGCCAGGTACTTATCAAGTGGCGGTTGCAGTATCGGGTGATGAGCGGTGTGTCATCCGGCGCACGGCTACGGTGAGCGGGGTGAGTTCTATCAATATCTCAAGTGTTACGACCACGGCTGCTACGACCTGTTCGGCTTCAAACGGTAAAATCACAGTGAATGCAACTGGTGGTTCTACGCTTTATTATAAAATACAAGGTGGACAGTGGCAAACGTCCAAAAACATTACCGGATTAGTGCCGGGCAGTTATAATGTATTTGTCAAGAATGGTGATGGAAGCTGTGAAAGAGCTTACGCCAGTAACCCAGTGCAGGTAGCAGGAGCAGGCTCCATTGTCATCAACACTGTCAACATCGTCGCCCCCACCAATTGTGATACGCTCACAGCCAACGGACAAATTACCATCAATGCAACCGGAGGAACAGGATTGAAATATAGCATTAACGGTGGCACGACTTTCGTCACCACCAATGTCTTTTCAAATCTGAGAGCAGGCACTTATAACATTGTAGTTGCAAAATCAGATGGAAGCTGTCCGGTGAGTTATCAGCCCGTCGTGCTGGCAACGCCATCGGGCATTACAATCAGCAACGTAGCAACGACCAAGCCTACTGTATGTGGCTTATCTAATGGAGCTATAACGATTGCAGTTACGCCATCCGGTACTTATCAATATAGTATTAATGGTGGACAGACCTTTCAATCCTCTGCTACTTTTTCTAATTTAATGCAGGGCAATTATTCCATCGTGGTTAAATCTACCACTACCGGATGTACAGCGTACCACGCTACCAATCCACTCGTTTTATCGCCCCAATCTTGCCCTGAAATCTGCAATGACGGCTTTGATAACAACAACAATGGACAAATTGACGATTGCCCAGATGCAACCTGCACTTTGACACCCATACAAGTACAAGTAACCCAAACCAACTGTCAAACTAATGCCAAAGGCATCATTAACATTAATACAGCACATGTGTATAAAACTTGTTCTTCACTAAATGCTGGAGCGATCAAGTTTACTTATTACGATAAGAGTTCGGGAGCTTTTCAATTTTCTTTTGTCCCTTTAGTCAATATTGCAGGCGGTACTTCGCTTATTTTCACGGATAAGGGCTGGGTCAATTCGACCATCGGCTTTTGGTCAGGAGAAGGCATTATTCAATGGACTGCTCCTACTGCTGGTATCTTAGCAGGAACAAAAGTTGACATAGTGGGTGTTGAAGTTTTTGGCAGTTATTTTGTAAGCACTACTACAGGAATCGTTAAAAAAGATAACAATGTACCTAATGCCGCTGCTTATGGCTCTAACCTAAACTTTAATCTAACTGGCAGCGGAGATCAAATTATAGCCCTTTGTGGCACTTCCTTTGCAACAGGAGATTTAGGAAACTTGGTGTTTTTAGCAGCTATTAATGCCAATGCAACTACGTGGAATGCGGGGGGAGCTACAACTGACAAAACCTCGGCTATTCCTCCTGGCTTAACGAATGGCACTACAGCAGTAGCGGTGGGTAATACCTCTTACTGGTCAACGACCGCGCCAACCATTGATAATACGATTTCTTATAGCATCAATGGGGGGGAAACGTTTCAGGCAAGTGGTACTTTCTCCAATCTCAATCCAGGCTTCTATAAAGTTGTGGTAAAAAAAGGCACTTGTCTTACTGCTTACAGTAGCAATCTGGTGCAAATATATGGTTGTAGCGAACTCTGTAACGACGGCATTGACAACGATGGAAATGGAAAAGCGGACTGCATGGATGTAGCGTGTAGTGTAGGCTCTGTAGCAGTGGTGCCTGTTGCACCAGCTTGTCCACCAGCAGATACTTTTGGTAAAATAACAATCAATTTATCCATCACAGGAGGTGCTTCTTACCAATATAGTATCAATAATGGTGCTGCTTGGCAGGCAGGCACTACTTTTAATAATTTGAATCCTGGGAATTATAATGTAAAAGTTAAACGAAACAACACCGGTTGTGAAACCGCTTTTACAAATAATCCAGTCGTATTGACGACTCCGGTTTGTACAGAAATCTGTGATGATGGCTATGATAATGATAAAGATGGCGCCATAGACTGCGACGATGCTGACTGTGGGGTGGCAAGCAGTGCTTACGAAATACGCACCGTAGCACCGATTTGTCCGGCAAACGCTGCCAACGGAAAAATTACGATTTCCAGAAAGTTTCTGAATGGACCTGTCTATTTATATAGTAAAGACGGCGGGTTGACCTTCCAATCAGACACTACATTTGCCAATCTTCTACCCGGAACGTATCAGATAGCTATTAAAAATCAGAGTACGGGCTGTGTTGTGCTCTATGCTGGCAACCCAGTGGTATTTATCTCCCCTACCTGTCCGGAAATATGTAACAATACCATTGATGACGATGGTGATGGACTCGCCGACTGCGCCGATACGGATTGTGGCGTTCCTTCTTATGCCGTCGAATTTATCCGACCGGACTGCCCGCCCAATGATGTCACCGGCAGTATTACGGTCATTCCTTATGGCGCAATAGCAGATTATCGCTATCGGAAAGATAACGGTGCTCCTTGGCAGAATGCTCCAACGTTTACCAATGTAGTAGAAGGCGATTATCAAATAGCCGTGAAACGCCAGAGCAGTGGCTGTACGCTGACTTATGCTGGCAATCCACTACAATTGCGGCGCGTACCTTGTCAGGAAATATGTGGCGATAATCTGGATAATGACTTGGATGGCTTAGTAGATTGCCTTGACACACTCAACTGTGGTGTTACCAGTTTTACGATAGATACGGTGCAACCGGCTTTTGTGCCTACGCTGGTAAAGGGAAGTATAACCGTCACTCCCCCTGATAGCAGAATTTACGAGTACAGCATAGATGGCGGTATTACCTACCAAGCCAATGCAACCTTTAATAATCTGGAAGCAGGCGAATACAACGTTTTTATAAAATGTAATGGCTGTGACAAGGCGTACGACTATAACCCGATACTCTTGCGAAACCCAACAGAGGTGTGCAATAACGGACAGGATGATGATGGCGATGGCTTGGTGGATTGTGATGATTCAGATTGTACAATTGAAACAATATGTGCTGGAACAGAGGGAGAAAATAATATCACTTTCACTACCATAGAAATATGTAAGGGACAAGAAGCAGAGATTGGAAAGAACGTTAATCCTAATTACTGTTTTAGCTGGGAACCTAAGGAAGGATTGAGTAACTCAGATTTAAGTGTAACACAAACACGACCAGATAAAACCAAATATTATGTTTTAAATATTACAGATGACAGTGGGGAAGTAGTAGAAAGAAATATATATAAAATAAAAGTTAACATTGAAAAGTTGACTATCTCTCCTGCGAACCCAACAGTTTGTTCTTCACAACCCATCACACTGACAGTAGTAGAAGATACTTATACGACTTATAAATGGAAAAACGAACAAGAAAATGAAATTGGTTCTGGGCGCTTCTTGATGGTTGCATATCCGGGAATATACAAAGTAACTGCTGTAAAAAGTAATGGTTGCGTTGCAGAAGGTAAAGTAGAAGTTAAACCAGAGATAGAACTTTCGTTGAATGGAGGTCTTCTTTGCTCAATTGGTGAAGAAACTATAACATTAAATGCAGGTGAAGGATTTTCTACTTATCAATGGTCGCCAACAATGCAAATAACTTCTTCTATTGAGGTCAATCAAGCTGGGACTTATTCGGTAACAGTTACTAATGCAAGAGGATGTCAAGCGAGTGCTTCAACTAAAGTACTAGATGCTTATGACCCTTTAGCCGTTCTTGAATTTTTCAATGGGAGAGGTTTTGAATCTACAACAATTGACATTACTGGTCAAGACCCAACTTTACAAAAACCTGACAATTCAAAATTAGAGAAACGTGACGAGGCAATCACAATACACGATTATGCTAATCTTATTATTAATTTAGATGGACAAACTGTTGATTTAGATGCAGATTTGAATCAGATATTTCTAGATGCAATAAGTGAGGGTACATACACTTCAGCGGAAGTGTTTATAACAAAGAATGAATGTGAAAATTTCACATACGAGAGTGTGGAGCAAGCATTTTTAAGCAGTACGAAAGATGCCGTGTTATGGATACATTTGTGGGAAAATCCTGATGAAAATGGTAAGGATTTATTGCTTTACAAATTTGGAGGAATAGTAGAATTTTGGACGAAGAATTGCGATGATGATCCTTTAGAGAATTCTGATGAATGGGAGCCGTTGACTTATGATGCTTTAGCAGACTTTTTGGGAGACCCTTTATGGACTAGTATAAGATTAAAGTATCCTACTGAAAGTGTAGAATCAATTAATAGACGGTTTAGCTTTGAACTAGGAAATAGATTTGAGGACGCTGTTATTGCAAGTTCGGGTGTCACACCTCACGATAAACCTGTGCCATTTTGCCAAGACATGGGTATCGAAAGAGAACCCGATGGCATTCACCCTATATTGATACCAGGGTGGAGGTATTTTCCATACGGCGTTTTTGTAGATGCAAAAACTACTAATTCTGAATTAATTACTTATTATCAAAGTGGGCAGAGTCGTAATCAAATACCAGAGTACATTAGATGTTTAGGAGATTCTCCTATGGCCCAATTTAAATACATTACTCCTATTCTTTGGTTTATCACTCCCTATGGAACAGAATTAGAACAGAGAATTTTGGATGAAGCAGAATTAGCTAATGTTACCGTGCTTCATTCTAAAGTTTACTATAGTGTAGATGACCCCTATGTCATTAAAGTGGGAAAACCATGTATAAAAAATGATACAGAAGTTTATTATGATTGGCGTCCTTTTGGAGGAACAGGATATAGCCCTTTGCTAAGATTATTTAGATTAGGAATTATAGGAAGACAATTGATAGATTTAGATCAACCATAATATAGAATTTAGATGATTATATCACTATTAATTTATTCTTTGATTAATAAAATTGAATTATAAAATTTAAATCGAAGTGGAAATAAAACAATCTTATAAACTTATACTTAATACTTTTGCTAATGGTAAAATAATTACTTTTTACGAAATTCCACCCGAAGAGGCTCAAAATATCTTAGAAAATTACAAGTCTAAAAAACTTATGGAGTTGGGAGAGCGTAAAACAGATGTATATGAATTAAGGGGAGGATACATTTTACAAGTCATAGTAATAAACGAAATAATAAAGCATGCTATTTTATTCACAACCATAGAAGATAGGGAAACTTACTATGAATTACAAAGAAATGTCATTGAATTTAAACCCGAGCCGATAAGGTATTTCAAAGGAGAGGATGGAGTTTATCATTACAAGTATATTATTAAGACAGAGGCACTAAGTTTTTTACAGCGACACAATGCTCAATTGGAAAATGAAATGGAATTAACCTCTGGCGAGAAACGTAAGGAATACTCATTTAAAGATACATCTCATATTTTAATAGATATATATCAAGAGGAATTTTTGCTTTTTGACTCTCGGTTTCTTTACCAAGCGTATCGTAAATACAAGGCAGATGAAATAGCCGCAATTAATATTTATGGAAGATATTTTACAGAGTATATTGATAGTCTTATACAAGAGTTGAGTGAAAATCTACAGATTTCTAAAAAGATATTAAATGGTTCTTTAGAGAGCTTGTCCACTTTAGACCAGCAATTAGCAAAAGAAAACTTAAATGATTTATTTTTTATAAACAATTTTTTAGGACTATCAGCCTATTTGGGAGAAGTAATGGTTCAAAATATGAGATGCAGATGGGGTTTTGAAGAAGAATATCCACACTATCCTACAGTAATTACGGAACGCGGTTACAGAATACCTATTATGATTGCAGTACGTAATGCTATTAATCCTGATTCCGATGAGAAAATACCTTCATTGGAAATGATTTATTCTAGATATAAAAGGAAATAGCTAATATAATATGAATACTTGGCACGATGTTATCTGGTTTACCAACTTGGACGAAGGGACATATCAAGTGGTGAAAAAGGGAGGCAGTGGCTGTACGCTGACTTATGTCGGCAATCCACTACAATTGCGGCGCGTACCTTGTCAGGAAATATGTGGGGATAATCTGGATAATGACTTGGATGGACTGATAGACTGCTTGGATACACTCAACTGTGGTGTTACCAGTTTTACGATAGATACGGTGCAACCGGCTTTTGTGCCTACGCTGGTAAAGGGAAGTATAACCGTCACTCCCCCTGATAGCAGAATTTACGAGTACAGCATAGATGGCGGTATTACCTACCAAGCCAATGCAACCTTTAATAATCTGGAAGCAGGCGAATACAACGTTTTTATAAAATGTAATGGCTGTGACAAGGCGTACGACTATAACCCGATACTCTTGCGAAACCCAACAGAGGTGTGCAATAACGGACAGGATGATGATGGCGATGGCTTGGTGGATTGTGATGATCCCGAGTGCAACGATGATGGTACAGTGGATTGCAAGAGTGCGACGGAACGAACGATTTGCTATGGCGAACCTACGGATATAGGCATGGAAACGCCCCATTGTGCCTCCTGGGAGCCGGCAGATGGCATACAAAACCCACACTCCAACTTCATAGAAGTGCGACCCGATAAGACCACGATTTATAAAATGCACATCACGAATGACCAGGGGGACTTGATAGAGACGAAAATGTTTACGGTGAATGTACTATCAAAACTACCTGTTACAATTACGGCAACAGAATCTATTATTTGTACTGGGGTGACTTCTACATTAAGCGCAAACCCTGGATATACGACGTATTTATGGTCAACAACGGAAGAAGATCAGAGTATCAACGTCGATGTAGCAGATACATACTCTGTCACAGTTACCAACGATAATGGTTGTAAAGGAGATGCTTCTATTGAGATAGAGGCAGCAGAAGAGGTGGAAGTACAAATACAGCCGAGTCCGGCGATTATTTGTGCAGGACAACAAATAGAATTAACCGCTCCTCACAAATCTGGTAATGATTATCAATGGAGTACAAATGACGGAGATTATGAAATTTCTCAAAACCCTGAAAAGATCATTGCAACCGAAGTTGGAACTTATACGGTGACCGTGACTTATGCAAATGGATGCCAATCAACAGGTTCAGCCGAGGTTGTCAGCAATGAAGACCTGGAAGATATTCAAACCGCTTTAACCAATGCAGGGTTTGTTTGCATTCCCATGACGATAACAGAAGAACCACCACCAATAAAACCAAAAAATCCTAATTTAGAGAAAAATGAGGAAGTAGTTGATAACCAAGCTCCAGGGATTGAGTTTTCTTTTGATGGTATCACTGGTGAAAGTCTTACTACAGAAGAATTGAAAACCTTACTAGAGGGAAATCTTACCGGCGGAGATGCTTGTAGTCAAACGCCTAAAGGTTTAATAACAGCCGATGAAAGTTTCTGCGAAGGAGATTTTTATGGACAAAACAAAGGGAATTTTTCAAATAATGACTTAGGTATATGGATGCATATTTTGGATGGAGAAGGCGATAATGATTGCTTGATGGTTAAAAGCTTTAGAAATGGTGAAAGCAACAACGTAGATCAATCATCTACAGGGTATTTGTCGGATGTGATTGCAGAAATATCCGAAATTGATCCAACAGAATTAGGGAATTACACTAGCAGTGAAGCAATAGTTAATATAATTTCAAGTATATTTATATCATCATCTAAAAAAAATGAAGAACAGGCAAATGCTTTACAACCTCCTAGAAATTATAAAGTAAATATTAAAGAAATGGCACCATCTACTTTTGATGGAAGACCAGTCATAACAATTGATGAATTTATTGAATTAGTAAAAGAAATTGAAGCACCATATTCAGATTATGAACAAAGATGTTTAAAAAGAATGATTACCCGTATTAGAAAAATTTTTTACAATCTACCTGGTTGGGATAAGTTCTTAATACCGGATGCAAGTGAAACGGAATCTCCTTTTGGTACATTGGATGATTATTACACGAGAGAAAGAGGGCGAATTAAAGTAAATTCTACTCCTGAATTTGATTTAATCGATACGGAATATCATCCTTGTATTGAAGAAGAAATTATTGTGGGTCCTCCATATAATCTCACTCGCTGCACAAAGAAACCTGAGATATACCTTAATCAGCAAGTGGTTTTAACTAAGGGAATGTGCGCCGGTACTTATATAGATATGGGGCATGTATTTGCTGGGCTAGATGCTTTTAACTATCCCGATAGAGTCCTTCTCCCTAATTTCCTTGGTATACAAAATAATATAGATGCAGTTACATGGGTAGGAGATTTGGGAAGTTCGTTGGCTTTTGTAATGTTTGAATCATTCAATCAACCAGCTTCATGTGAACCATGTAGTTACAATTCGATGTCTGCATCAATTGTACAAAGAAAAATTGATGAGGGAAGCCCAGGTGTGGACATGTTAGGAAATATTGATGCATATGCTATAGCATCAGCTTATAGTAGCGAATTTAACAAATGTGGTTTTGGTCCTAAAGTATCTGAGATATTAGAGAATTTTTATCTTGGAAAAACAAATCTAAGGTTTACTCAGAGTGGATTAGATTTTCAAGAACATAGATTTAGCAGGTTTGCTAGTCAAATAGGTTTGGATCCTGTTAATGAATCAATAAGTGCAAACGAATTGTTGAAATATATATATGATGTAAAAGCTGCTGCCGGATTATTTGCAGTTGCGGGTGGAGAAGGATTTGGAAAGTACATCATGGGTCACAGACTATGGCAAGAATCTTGCCCATCCAATGATACTCTTTCTAGCTACTTGGTAAGAAACTTTTTTAAAGAGCTTATCGATATGATAAGAAAAGAACCATAAATTATGAAAAAAACTTTCTTGAATTTTTGTTCTACTTTCTTGATTTTCATTGCATTAATTTTCTTTAAATTGGTTACAGATTTACTTTTTTACGAAAAACTCTATGACCTAAGTAAATTTTTAGATAGCTGGGCAGTATTTGTTCATGTATATTTAGCTGTATTATCTCTAATAATATTATTAAATATGTATCAAATACGCAAGGGACGAATTTTAAATAATAACTATATGAAGATTATTATTGGATTAATTATACTCGGTTTCTTATTGTATCCTAGTATTTACATAGCCATATTGGCAGTAATTGATCAAAACCCTTTTTAGCCACTTTTGCCGAGACTGTGACCCGCTCCCCGCTCGCGCCGGTCTGTCCACATCGCGCGTGTAGGTGGCTCGCGCTGGACTATATCCAGGGAGTGAAAATATTTTGGCGGCTGTGCCGTATGATTGGAATAAAAAGCTACATTATTAACAGTAAAAATAAATAAGTAAATGAAAAACCTCTTCCTTCTCTACTGCACCCTACTCAGCATCTACACCGCCCAGGCGCAAGGTAAATTTGAACTCAAAGCCAACGTGCTGCCCTTGTTGCTTTCCTCGCAGGCAGAGCTTTCTGGCGAGTATCTGCTTGGGGAGCGCATTGGTATAGAAGCAGGTGGGGGGTATTATTGGTCTGATTCGCAAAGCGGTTATCAAATAAGAGGACATTACGACAACTTAGCAGTACATATAGGTGCTTTCAATGTTAGTACAGACATATCACAAATGTATTTTATTACTACAGCAGACACTGGAGTTAGTTTTGATGTTTTTGAATACGGCAATTCTTATCAAACAATAAATACTGAACATATATGGGGTTATTACAAAATGAATGATAATGGACAAATGGAAATAAACTTCGCTCTCTGGAATGACTGGTCTCCTGTACATTGGATCACTGGTCCTCTCTTCCTAAAAACAAATCTACCTGTGGTGGTAGATTCAAGATATTGTACTTACTGCACTCGACCCTAACTTTAAAATATTATTATTATGAATGAAGATTATATAGTTCTTAATTCGGCAAAACTGCTTTCCTTAATCAAAAATGAAAAGGCAATCTACAAGTATCAAATGCCAGAAAACATGGCTTCTATATTTGAATTTTCTGATGGTAAAATAGTTTTATTTCCAGCTATCAAAACTGACTTTGGGGTTATATTTAAGAGTATGGAGGTTTTAGATGAAGTCTTAAGGCATCAGGGTATACCTATTGAAGAAACCGATCAATCTCCTTTTCAACTTGAAAAAGATAATATCATTGATATTAACAATTCTTCCATAGAACTTATCAATAAATTCAATTTTGATTACCAACAAAATCTTTATATTACTCATGATAAAATTATACTAAAGGAGGTGTCAAAACAAATAAGAACCTTATTAAACAAATATGATTTTAATACAATATATGAAAAGTTGTATTTTCCAATAGGCATCTACTTACATATGATAATCAAAAGTATAGTTTTTGGAAATTGGGAGTTAGAAAAAAGATATGGTATTAATCCTTATTGGATTCCATTTATAAGAGACGAAAAAAATATTAGCTATAAAGCATGGAAGGGAGTTTTGGATTCTTTAGAAAAGCCTAAGTATTTTGAATTAGAAAAATGTGTATACTTAACAATCATTGAACCAGTCGGTACAACAATTAAATTTTAGTTTGTGTAAACTTGTTATGCCATCTCAATTATATTATAAATTAGTTATTAATGAATTAGTTACGATAACAATACAAACCACCTTTACAAAAATGAAAAACATCTTCCTCCTCTATTGCACCCTATTCAGCATCTACAGTGCCCAAGCGCAAGGTAAAGTAGAGCTCAAGGCAAATGTGCTGTCTTTGCTATTTGATCGTATTGAGCTATCGGGCGAGTACCTCCTGAGCCGCCGCATCGGGGTAGAGGCAGGTATAGGGTACGAGTGGTTCAAAATAAGCGTTGCCGAGCCTTTTGTCACACCTACGGTTGTTAGAGAGGTAAGAGAAAGTCGTTTAATCAACTACTATCTTTCTGGCAAGTATTATTTTTTTCCTAAATATGGCGGTGATCGTTTATTTACAGGTGTTTTGCTGCATCATCAATATTACGCCTCTCGTACCGTCAATGGTCAGGATGTAGAAAAGCCTAAAAGTGCCACTGCTGTTGGTATAGAGCCGGGCTACAAATGGGCGATTAAACAACGATTCCTTATCGAGGCAAGCACTCGATGGAATTGGAGTTTTCCCAAAAACGGTTTTGGCGAGCTTACGTATGATTTGGACTTACTGATCAATGGGAAGATTGGATATAGATTTTAATAGCAATATAAATAATTTTTCAATGTGATTACGAAGTTAAAAAATTTAGTATTGATGAAAAGTACACTTGTTTTCTGTGGTTTGATAATGACTTTTTGCGGTGCCCAAGCACAAGGTAAATGGGAGCTTAAAACGGATGTGGTGCCGTATTTAATTGAGTTTGATATCAACTTATCAGGAGAATATATCCTTACAGAGCGCATTGGAGTAGAGGCAAGTGTCTGGTACGGTTCGGACGGCTTTAGCTATACCGATACCGATACAACTACGGGAGTTAGCAGTAACGTCAGTTTGGAAAATAAGCAAATGGTTTTATTTGTAGCCGGTAAATATTATTTTTCACCAAAGCATGGAGGAGACCGCTTTTTTGCAGGGTTGACAGCATACCATCAATTTAATGTTGTTTATAAGCAAATAAACGTATCATTTAAAAAGCCCCAAAACGCCACAGGTGTGGGTGTCATGGTTGGTTACAAATGGATGATAAAGGAAAGATTGGTGATAGAAGCAGACTTATTAGCTTCATACAGTACAGATGATCTGTTTTTTCTTTTACCCAGCTTAAAGTTGGGCTACCGATTTTAGCTTTTTTTGAATTTGAATTCTATCAAACATAAAACAAAAACCAGATGAGTCTTTTTACTCATTGCCTTCGGCAGTTGTTCATAGTCTTGTTATTAGGCAGCAGCTACACCGCTTTTGCTACCCTTGATGTGGTGTCTACTAAGCCCGCCTCAGCAGGTGGCGGATGTGATGGTAGCATCACTTTTATAGCCAATGGTTCGGCAGGTGATTTTGAGGTACTCGCTATCGGTCCTACTACTACCCAACCAATCACCGGAGTTAATAGTCCTAATCCAATTGTAATTTCAAATCTGTGCGCGGGTACTTACGAAGTTGCCTTCACCAATCGCTTTGGCTGTGTGAATGTGATTACAACGGTAGTAACCCAGTGCGCACCTATCACGATCCCCAACAGTACGCAAGCGATACAAAACCCTTCTCAATGCGGCAGTAGTAATGGAAGTATTAATTTGACTGGAAATAGTCCAACCGGTGGAGTAGCACCTTATTCCTTTCTCTGGAATACCGGAGCGACCACGCCCGCTATAACTGGCTTGTCATCCGGCACGTATACGCTTACCGTGACGGGTACGGGTGGGTGTTCCAGTATACAGTTATTCACATTGAGTGCGCCGAATGACGTGCAGGTTTTTGACAATATTACAGGGACTTGTAGTAACACCAGCAATGGCAGTGTTTCCGTTTATCTATATACCGGGCAGTCTTCAGGCGGTAGTACGCGAGGTCCTTATACTTTTAGATGGAGTAATGGAAGAGTGTTTCCAGATGTGCCAAGTACAAATCCTACCAGCAGAATTGATGGATTGGTAGCTGGTACGTATAGCGTCACTATTGAAGATTTTAGTAATACTTGTCTGGACATTACGAAAATATTTACGGTGCCGAGTTTATCTGCTGCTCCATTGGTTGTAACTGGTACCGTAGAAAATACTTGCCCGGAGGAAGCCGCAGGTGCTATTCAATTGCAGATAAGCGGCGGTGTGCCGCCCTATGAAATTTACTGGGATAACAGCCCTTCTGAAGGAAGCAATCGCTTGGCTAATCTGCTGCCGGGTAGCCACTGCGCCAAAATAGTAGACAGGTGTGGAGCTATTAAAAATGAATGCTTTGAAGTGCCTTTGCAACAGAATTTAACTTTCGATGTAATAACTACTAAATTTCAACACGCGCCATTAGGTGCGCTTACATTAGCTCCTACTAAAAGCGGTACTTATACTTACCAATGGAGTACTGGCGCCACCGGCAATGCCATTAGCAATCTTAGCTCGGCTACTTACTATGTGACCGTGACGAATACGGCAACTGGGTGTAGCATCAAGCGAGATTACTTTGTCAAGAATTGTGCGGATGTAGCTTCCGATTTTGAAGTAACTGTATTTGGCGGCTCAGCACTGGACCCAACTAAAGATGTTGAATTCAATTTGCTATTGAAACCGGGACCAAGCTATTCCTTTGGCACCGTTCTACCGGCAGGATTTACTATAGAATGGTCAGCGCCGGACGGAACCGTGCTGGGAAATGGCTTTGCTTTAACATTAAATAACAATACAACTTATGATAAAGTGATAATTGATGTATCAAATGGGTGCAGTACAAAAAGGATTGAAAAGACGATTTTGAAGTGTGATACGCAGGGGAATCAGGTTTTGAAAGATGCGTTTATTGCTAACCAGGTTCAGCCTTGTATAGGAGATGTCCAAGGTGGTCAAATAACGCTTTCAATTCCTAATATTTCAGGGATGACAATAAATGTTCAATACAAAGAAGCAACTCAACCGATTGAAGCGTTTAGCGGAGTTCCTGTTCAAATTCAGGGGGGAACAGCCAGTGTCCAAATTGGCGGACTTTCGGGTATAAAAAACTATGATATTAAGATCATGATTGGTTCTTGTAATTTTAGTTTTAATTTTAATTTGGGAGAAAAGGAACCTGATAGAGAATTTGTAAAAAATGAAAAAGAGGTATGTTTTTACCGGCTCAGTTGCAATGGTAATACTTATGGGGGCGAAGAGTTATTTCAAGAAATAGGAACTATACATGAGGGTGCTACTTTGGCAGCAAGCACCAATGATTGTGCGACAATACTTCAGTGTGGCGATGCCAGAGCAACTATATATTTTAGCTCCAAAAGAGTTAGGGCAAGCGAATATGAACAAATTTTATACAATGCTAGAATTGAACCTCCATTTTTTTTCTCAACGAATTATACAGATAGAGCTAAAGGCTTATTTGAAAGTGCTAAAGGTATTGAATGTTTAAAAGTACGATATTGCCAAGGGAATCTAAAGTTTATTCGATACAGTCCTCATTTCTTGGGTAAAGATGATTTTAGCGATGCAGGAGCCGAAGGTTATGAACTGACTGAACCTGGATGTAATAGAGTATTATGTCAGTGGCCTTATGACGATTATATTTTTTGTGGAAGCAATGGAAATCCGGATGATCCAATATTAGTCAACTGTAAACTACAAAAAGTTAATTTATTTTCCTTATATGAAGGACGTAGATTCTTAGAAATTACCTTTGGTGATAGATTTAGGTATTCAGAGCTAGCTTCTTTTATTGAAAACAATGGTACAAATGAGAAAGCTAAATGTGCTTCTGTTACGTTTTGCGAAGACGATTTCAGGGTGATTGGTAATACATTGGGAACCACATCTTGTGGTGAATCATTGCTAGCATGTGCCCCTTTCGTAACATGTCAACTTGAGACGGATGAGACAGGAAATTGGGTAACTTATTGTCGAGGAAATGGATATGATGGTGGCTGTGTACGTATAACTGTTATAAGAGAGGATAAAGAATACCCAGTTTTACAGGATATTTTTGAAGCAGAGCGGCGAGTTAAAATGGTAAATGACGCTTATCAAAGCGAGGAACTAATCAATTTTGGAATCTCAAAAGACGGAATAGTCGTAAATCCTGATGGGTTGATATCAACGCAGCAAGAAATGGTTTTAGGTGATTTTCATCCACTTTTGCAGGAGGTTAAAAAAGACAGCATATCTAATGTCGAATACATAATAGAAGATTGGGAACATGACTATATGATATATGCACAGCGAGTTATAGAAAATAAAGAATCAAACCTGGTTTTTATTGATACAAATAATGTTAAGGTTAAATCTATTGTTTCGGACACTTTACTCAAAATACGTCATCTCTCCACTCTTGACAAAGATATATTTGTAGGGGGTACTTTCTCTGGAGAATTAAAATACGACTCAACTGTAATTGCAAACAGCGACAGTGCCGCTTGTTTTCTGCTTAGAGTATCAACAGATGGTACAGTACAAAGTATGCACATCATCAAAAACGTTGACCTTAGTAATAAAGCGGCTTTCTCCGAAAATCGGGCAGGTTCTATTGTTTTAGCAGCAAAACACAATGGCAATGTAGAAGTGGATTCTACGCCGTTGAACTTAGCTTTTAGTAATGGCTATTTTGCATTGCGCATAGATTCTACTAATCAGGTGCAACTCATCAAAGAATTGCAAGGCGGTGAGAACATGAACTTATTAGATGTCACTTATTCTTCGGACACTTTAAATCCATTTATCACTTTAGCATTCGATGGTACAGATACTTTAAATACAAGCGGTGAATTTGTTTTCGTAGACAGCGTTAGCCGTTTAAATCTTATCAGTCTTAGCCAGAATGGAGCAGTTAATTGGACAGAATCCATTGTAGCGGATAGCATTAATCTCGACAAATTTGATTTAACGTATGGTGAAGGAAACAGTTTGTTTGCAGCTATAACTTTCAAAGATACCATACCGTTTTTGAATCAGATATTGCAAAGTAAAGGAGGAGAAGATCTGGCTTTAGTAAAAATAGGTCCCAACGGTGTGTCTGAGTGGCAAAGAACTTACGGAACGATAGAAGACGAAAATGTCTCGCAATTGTTATACAATTATGGTTCTTTGTACTTTGGTGGAGAGTTTACCGGCAGCGTAGGCGATAAAACAATTGGTAAATACGTGTTTTCTAATCTAATTCAAGCTAATACCAAAGCTTACATTTCCTACATTTTAGACGAAGCGCCAGAAGAGGGG
>CAZJXN010000063.1:0-28517 GCA_964549655.1 uncultured Saprospiraceae bacterium | reverse complement strand
TCACCAATCACCAATCACCAATCACCAATCACCAATCACCTTTAACACTTTTTCCAACATTTCTTCTGTAAAGTCTAAATGCGTTACAAAGCGAATGGTTTGCGGTCCAAATGCAGTGGCTTTAATATCATGTTGTAATAATTTTTCTAAATAGGTAGCGGCTGTGTAAGGCGAATTTACATCAAAAATTAAAATATTGGTTTGAACGGGACGAACGTTTGATACGTAATGTAATGTTTGCAAAACTTGTGCAATCTGTTTAGCCCGATTATTATCTTCTTTCAAACGCTGAACATGATTATCTAAGGCATAAATTCCTGCTGCTGCTAAGTAACCCGCCTGTCGCATTCCACCGCCCATCACTTTACGGACGCGGCGTGATTTTTTTATAAATACTTGATTACCAATTAAAACCGAACCAACGGGCGTTCCTAAACCTTTAGATAAACAAATGGAAATACTGTCGAATAAAGTACCAACGGCTTGTGTCGCCTCACCCGTTTCTACCAGCGCATTGAAAATACGAGCACCATCGAGATGTAATTTTAAATCCCGTTCTTTACACAAATCATGGATTGGTCGTATTTCATCTAACGTGTAATAACTTCCGCCTCCTTTATTAGCCGTATTTTCCAGCACAACCAGACTGCTTTTTGGCAACCAATCATAATCCAATTTAATCGCTGCCGCCACTTGTTCCGCCGTAATTTTACCATTCGTCCCTTTTATCAAATTGATACCGATGCCGGAATGGAAAGCATAACCGCCCACTTCATATTGGTAAATATGCGAATATTCATCGCAAATAACTTCATCGAGCGGCTGCGTGTGCACTTTCAAAGCAATCTGATTCGTCATCGTACCACTCGGACAAAAAAGAGCAGCTTCTTTACCGAAAAGCGCGGCAGCTTTGGCTTCGAGGGCATTCACCGTTGGGTCTTCGCCAAACACGTCGTCGCCCACTTCTGCTTGAAACATGGCTTGCAACATACCCAGCGTGGGCTTGGTGACGGTATCACTAAGTAGATTAATCAACATTTTTTTGTGGGCAAAAGTAGTGAAAAAGGGTGACGGGGTGATAGGGGAATGGGGTGATTTTAGATACGAAAATATTCCAATATTCCATCATTCCAACTTCTTCAAAATTCCCTTCTCATTCAATAAAATCCAATTTCCCTCTACATCTAAGTATTTCCCATGGGGGAAGATTGGCAAAAACTCTTTTTTAAAAAACGTTTTCGATTTTTCTCTATCTAAGGTATGCGCGGTCAACCGATTATACAATAAAATACCGCCTTCTGTCAGGCTTTCTTTCAATGCTTCTAAAAAATCACGCTCTTCAAACGGAGACGGAACGGTGACATCTATAAAAACATCCATACAAATCAGGTCGAACTGCTGTTCGGTTTGCATTACAAAAGCATACGCATCTGCGACCAACACTTCTACACTGGAGTTTAAATATTCCAAAGTATACCGATTTGCCAAATCTACTACCACCTCATCTATTTCTACTGCGGTGTAATAGAATTGCTTACGCATCATCTTTTCTAGGATATAAGGAATACTTCCCAATCCCAAACCCAATATCAGCACTTCCTTTCCCGACAACCGGTCGAGGTCCATTCGTTGAAATGCTTTTACAAAATTATCATATAAATCTGCGTAGGAATAAATAGCACCCTTCGTACTCAACTGATAACGCCCGCGCCGCAGACTCACATACAAATGCGGATTGTATTCGCTCGAAGCGCTTTCGATGTGGATTTCAGCGATGTGACTCAGCCATCTTTTCCAGGTGGGTATTTGTGTGTTCATGTACTTATGTGTTCATGTGTTCACGTTCAGAAGGGCACATGAACACATGAACACTTACGCACCTAAACACAATTTAATCACTTCTCCCAAACTCGATATTTCTGCGAATCTTCATACACGCGCAGCAGAATAATACGGTCTTGCACATCAAAGTCCATGCCGCGCCGCGCCAGCACCCGCTCCATCGTCTCATACGCTTTTTCGATACGAAAAGTTTGGTAGCCGCTGGGACCGCCCCATGCGAAAGACGGAACAAAATTGCGCGGATAACCTTCGCCAAAAACATTGGCACAAATGCCGACGACCGTGCCCGTGTTGAACATCGTGTTGATGCCACTTTTAGAATGGTCGCCCATCATTAACCCGCAGAATTGCTGTCCGGTAGGTACAAATTTTTCGGTCGGATAATTCCAGAGTTTTACTTCTTCGTAGTTGTTTTTTAGGTTGGAAGTGTTGGTGTCTGCGCCCAGATTGCACCATTCGCCGAGCACGGAATTGCCAAGAAAACCGTCATGCGCTTTGTTAGAATATCCAAAAATGACCGAATTATTGACCTCGCCGCCTATTTTAGAATACGGACCAATCGTGGTCGCGCCATATATTTTAGCACCCATTTTTAAAATCGCGCCTTCGCCCATTGCCAAGCCGCCGCGCACGAGGCAGCCTTCCATAATTTCTGCATTTTTGCCGATGTAAATGGGACCCGTTGTAGCATTCAAAGTAGAAAATTCGACTTTTGCGCCTTCTTCTAAAAAAATATTTTCTTCGCCGATGCAACGATTCGTAGCACTCAGAGGCTGGGATGTTCGCCCTTCCGTTAGCAATTTAAAATCATCTCGCAGTGCTTCGTTATTATGTTTAAAAATATCCCACAAGCGATTGATTTTCAAATAGTTCGTGTTTTCTAAATCAAAGCCATTCAACTCCCCAAAATCCTCATCTTGAATCAGGTTATCCATTTGGTCGCCATCCAATCGCGCTGCAATTAGCTCTTCTCCATTTTCAGTTAAAAAAGCTTCGCCTACTTCCATTTGTTTGATGAGGCGGCACAGTTGTTCGGAAGGCAACACGGAGCCATTAATCAGATAATTGTCGTCTTCATATTCGATCGGAAACTTTCCTGCCAAATAATCTTGGGTGATGTAAAAAGCAGGCGCGTTGAGCCAGCGTTCCCACTTTTCGCGGATGGTGAGGATGCCGACGCGGATTTCACAAACCGGACGGATGTAGGTAAACGGTAGTAAGTGTTCTCTGACTTCGTTGTCAAACAAAATAATATTTGCCATAAAAAATGTAGGCTAAGTGATTGACAATTTATGATTGACCATTGACCACAACCTAATGCTTTGATAAGCAACTAATAGTGCATTAAATAGGGGCAATTATTTAGGTCAAATTACTTAAGTGATTAAGCAATATCAAATCATATTTCTTTCGTAAAGCAAGTACCGTTGGCTCTGCGTTCTCTGCGCCTCTACGGTTAAAATAGAAATGCTTCTGCACTTATTTCAATGGATTTGGGCGTGTTTAAAAGCGCAAAATACAAAAAAGTCCCAATCAACGGATGAGAGGGACTTCCTTGCTGTCTTTTTGGGACAACCTTATTCTGGGTTCTTAGCGAACTTAGAAAATTTCTTATTGAATTTGTCAATTCGACCCGCTGTGTCTACAAATTTCATTTTACCGGTAAAGAATGGGTGCGAGGTAGAGGAAATTTCCAACTTTATCATTGGATACTCCTTGCCGTCTTCCCACACGATGGTTTCTCTGGTAGGCGCACAAGAGCGCGAAAGGAACGATTCGTCACTCGAAAAGTCTTTGAAAACCACCAGTCTATAATTCTCAGGATGAATACCTTTTTTCATGGCTGCTTACATTTCTTTTAAAAACGACTGCAAATGTACTACAATTTTGATAGAAAGTAAAGTTTAAAATTAATTTTTTAACTGCAGAGATGACGTATTTAGAGAATCACCCTATCCTCCCATCCTCCTATCACCCCCTCAACAACCCCTTCATATCCACTTTTTCACTTACTATTTCCTCCACTTTTTCAATCGCCACGCGCTCTTGCTTCATGCTATCCCGTTCCCGAATAGTGACGGTATTATTTTCCAGCGTTTCAAAATCAATCGTCACACAGTAAGGCGTACCAATCGCATCCTGACGGCGGTAGCGGCGACCAATCGCGTCTTTTTCATCATATTGGGTGAGGAAAGAAAATTTCAATTTATCCACCACTTCGCGCGCTTTGCTCGTCAATTCTTCTTTATTTTTTAACAATGGCAACACGGCGCACTTTACCGGCGCGAGCGCAGGATGCAGTTTTAAAACCGTTCGAGTCGAATCTTCGCCTTGTGCATCGGGTACGGTTTCGTCTACCAAATTATTACTCAACATTGCCAAAAACATCCGGTCACAACCCACTGAGGTTTCCACCACAAATGGCACGTAGCTTTCATTTAATTCGGGGTCGAAATATTGCAATTTTTTACCTGATAATTCCTGATGGCTGGTCAAATCAAAATTGGTCCGCGAGTGAATCCCTTCTAATTCTCGAAAGCCAAACGGAAATTCAAACTGAATATCCACGGCAGCGTTGGCGTAATGAGCGAGGTTGTCGTGGTCTTTAAAACGTAACTTTTCGGGCGGCGTGCCGATGGCAAGATGCCAATTCATGCGCGTTTGTTTCCAGTGATTGTACCATTCCATCTCCGTGCCTGGCTTGATGAAAAACTGCATTTCCATCTGTTCAAACTCGCGCATTCTAAAAATAAACTGCCGCGCCACAATTTCATTCCGAAACGCTTTTCCAATCTGCGCTATCCCAAACGGCACTTTCTGCCGCGTACTTTTCTGCACATTCAAAAAATTAACAAAAATACCTTGCGCCGTTTCTGGTCTCAAGTACAATTTGGTTTCTTCACCTGCAATATTTCCTAACTGCGTGTTAAACATCAAGTTGAACTGACGCACTTCTGTCCAATTGCGAGAGCCGCCTTCTGGGTCGCCGATTTCGAGTTCGTCAATCAAAGTTTTCAAACCTGGCATATCGCCTGCGCTCATCGCTTCTGCCAGTGCCACGCGCACTTTTTCGTACTCGTCCTTGTATTTCATCACCCGCTCATTCGTGGCACGAAACATCGTTTCATCAAAAGATTCTCCAAAACGCTTCTGCGCTTTTTCTACTTCTTTATTTATCTTGTCCTCGAGCTTCTCCATGTAACCTTCTACAAGTTGGTCGGCACGGTATCGTTTTTTGGTGTCTTTATTGTCCAACATCGGGTCGTTGAAGGCATCTACGTGACCAGAGGCTTTCCAAGTTTTGGGGTGCATAAATATCGCAGCATCCAGCCCGACAATGTTCTCGTGCATCTGCACCATCGCTTGCCACCAGTACGCTTTGATGTTATTTTTCAACTCCACACCATACGGACCGTAGTCGTACACTGCGCTCAAGCCATCATAAATCTCACTGGATTGAAAAATAAAGCCGTATTCCTTGGCGTGGGCGGTCAGTTTTTTGAACAAGTCTGCCTGTTGACTCATGTTTTTTTGTTTTAAGGTTGAGGTTGAGGTTGAGGCTAAGGTTGAGGCAACGTAAAACTTAACCTTAATCTCCGCCTCAATCTGTTATGAACCGGCAAATTTCGTAAAAAATCGGTGGTGTGGAAGTAGAATTAAAAATAATCTTCTTATATAAAAGGAAGCGTTTTTGGAGAGAAGTTGCGCAATATCATTTTTTCTATTACTTTTGTGGCATACTTTTTTTATTAGACCATAGATAATAGAGCCACAGCCGATAGACAAACTATTTATACGCTTTTCCGTCCACTGCTTTTCTACCATCTAACTGTCTGACATTCAAAGTCGAACGTATTAAGTTTAGCCGATTTTTTTTGCCTTTCCTCGAAATTCTAAGAATCCTCTGCTACGCTTACCTGAAGTCCAGTAAGAATCATTTTTTCACTTTTTAACTATTTTCTAATGAATATTTTTGTTGCAAAATTAAATTTCGACACGCAGAGCGATGACTTGAGAGCGGCTTTTGAAGCCTTTGGCGCAGTGGATTCTGCAAAAGTTATTAGCGATCACACTACCGGCAAATCCAAAGGTTTTGGTTTTGTAGAAATGGCGAACGACGACGAAGCACTCGAAGCAATTAAAGAATTGGACGACAGCGAATTGGACGGCAGCACGATCGTAGTAAAAAAAGCAGAACCCCGTGAAGAACGTGGCGGTGGTGGCGGACGCGGCGGCTTCGGCGGCGGCGGTGGTGGTAATCGCGGTGGTGGCGGTGGCTACGGCGGCGGTGGTGGTGATCGCGGCGGTTCAGGCGGTGGCTACGGCGGCGGCGGTGATCGTGGCGGTTCAGGCGGCGGCTACGGTGGTGGCGGCGGTTACAGCAAACCAAGATACTAAAAAAGTAGGCAGTAAGCAGTCCGCAACTTGCAGACTCCTTATTTATACTCCTTGAATACAGCAAGAATGAAAAACCGCTTTCAGTTGAATACTGCAAAGCGGTTTTTCGTTTTTAATGTAAGGCTAATAGGGGACGTTCTCTCCAAAAAGCATCTCCTCTCCAAAAAGATTCAAAACATGAAAAATAAAATAGTATTCCCAATCACCACACTTTTGGTCACTTGGTCACTTGGTCTCTTCGTCCCGCTACTCGCGCAGTCGGATTACAAACTCCAATCCTTCGAAGAGATTTCCGTTACCGGCAATATCGAAGTTACTTTGGAAAAAGGTGACGAAGAAAAAGCAGTTGTAGAAACGTTTGGTATTCCGGAAGACGAATTAAACATCGGCGTGCGAGAAAACGTACTCAAACTCAGCCTCCTCAATTCCATCTTTTACAAAAATGCAAAAATTAAAATAACCGTTTATTACAAAACGCTCCACACCATCCGCGCCAATGCCGGAGCAAAAATAGAAGCGACGCAAATTATAGAAAGCGATGCACTCGAACTCCGCGCTGGCAGTGGCGCACAAGTCACTTTGGAATTAAAAGTCAACACGCTGGAAGGCACTGCGGCGGAAGGCGGCATCTTGAAATTAACCGGCGAAACCAATAGCCAAAAAGCACAAGCCTACACCGGCGGGCAGTATCGCGCCTTCGATCTTATCTGCAAGGAAACCTACGTGCGTGCGGGCACCGGCGGCGAAGCAAAAGTCGTAGCCAATGAAACTTTGGATGCTAATGCCAACCTCGGCGGCAGCGTGGAGTACAAAGGCGACCCCAACGAGCGCAACCGACGCACGACCCTCGGTGGAGATGTGAAAAAAGTGAATTTTTAGGGCGTGTCCCTGCCGCCTGCCGAGATGTGGTGTACTTCAGAAATATGCCATACTTACGGCAGGCAGCGGGGTCAGGCTATTCGCTCCTATGCCACTCCATTCCATCTATCAAACCCGCTGTGGCATACCGCTGCTATCCTTCACGCAACTCCGTCTCCATAGCTGTTCTTCATTTTTAAAACGTTTCCAATCCAGCTATTCACCGTCCAAATTTTGAAATCCCACTTCCTACGGTTAACTTCGTACCTCTAATTCATAAAACCTATGAACCAAACCACACTCAACGCCCTCCAATCCACCCTCCGCTACCTCGTACCGGACAGCATCGCCGATACGATTGCCGAACTCAAAAAACACGTACCCGATTTCTCCTCCAAATTCAGTGCGCTCCTGCTACTCGAAAGCCGCCTCAACGATGCCAACCTCCAGCGCATCGAAGGCACGATGAGCGAGGGAAACTTACAACTGTCGTACAATCAAATCCGAGCGGATTTACTATTGTTTATAAACGGATTACAAGTGACAGACTTTGAATTGCCCGTCGCCGGAACGCCTGCCGCCAAAACCGGAAGCCTATTGTACAAAATCCCCACCCAAATGACCTTGCAAAAGGAAACAAAATGTGTGGTTCGCTTGGCGTTTGAAAAAGAAAGCATTATTCGTAATATTGAGCTGACGGACGATGTCGTGCTCAAATCGGTGCGCGTCGCTGAAGTCATGCAAGTGGAACTCATTGATCCGACTGAGCCGCATCCATTTGCGATTCGCAGCATTTCCGACGAAGAGCAATTTGTAGAAAAAGGGGATTATAGTGAGTGGTGTTTTTATGTCAAGCCGCTATTGGAAGGTACGTTTCCGCTAGTTCTAAAAATATCGGTGATAGAAATCGTACTGGGTAAAGAGCGCTTGCGCAATCTCACCTATGAAGAAAATATTCAAATTACGGCAGTGGTTGCAGCAGAAAAAGAACTGGAATTCAAATCAACCGGTGTCGTAGTAGGCAAAATAATCAATGAAAATGTGGATAGCTTACTGCCACAGGCACCCGCCCCAGAAATACAAAGCTCCATGCCTAGAAGGCCTTTTAGTCCGTCACCCGCCCCAGTCGTACCTCGAGTTTTGCCACCCGCCGAAGAGAACATTGACAGCCCTCCTCCAATTGTACCCGCTCCCAAACGGCGCAGCCTTATCGGTGTACTGGCTGCTGCCGCAAGCGTCTTAGTGATAATGACCGTTGCTCTTTTTTCTATCAATAATAATTCCTCGCAAATAGACGATTATCCTACTAATCCAGTCGAAGTTCCACAGGATACGCCCTACACGCCACCGCAAGACAGTTTGCAAACGGATACAATTTTACGAAACGAGTAATTCGCTTCACAACTGCCAATTTTTTATCAAAACAATTGAAACTCAACGCTCTAAAACACGTAAGGTATTGTAGGTTCCTGTAAAAAAAATTATATTTGCATTACATCAAACAAAATCCAAAAACCGATCTATTAATTGATTCCTATGAAACACTTTACCCTGTTTGCTTGCTTCACATTTTTCACCACTGTGCTTACGGCGCAGGACTTGCATATTTATTATAATACCCAAAACGAAACCCTGCGCTACGAAGTAGAAGGAAAAGAAATCAGTCGCCCGAAAGTGCGTCGGGGTAGCACCATTTTTTTACACGTTGAAAATTTCAATAACTATATTTACAAAGCAAATGTAGAGGCGGAAAATCAAGTGATAGCGCCGCCGCCTGCCGCTTCGCCCACAAGTTTGACGGGTTTATTTCCGACGTTGAGTGGTGGTGGAGGCAATTTACTAGCAGGATTGACAGGGGGTCGCGGTTTAGGCGAGGGACTCACCTTTGCAGGAACAGAGGGCGCTAATGGACGAGGTCCTACTTCATTTAGCAGCAACTTAGGCATCAGCCGCACCGCGTTTAATCAAATTACGGACATGGTCACTCGGTTTAGTGTGGGTTTTGAAAAAATTCGCGCTATTGATACCACTATTCAAGCAAAACAGCGGGATGCACAGTCTATTTTGGAGGCGCACCAAATCCGAGCAATTGTACTCCAAGAAGTAGAAGCCGTGCGATACGACCCGAATTTAACGCCAGACCAGATTAAAAAATTAAGCCGAGATTATTTGGAAAAAGTGTTGGATGCAAAGTCTCCAAGTGACATCAACCTGAGCACATTGATGCAAAAAGGCAACACCCGCGCCCAACTCAATCAAAAACTCACCGAAATTAAATCGGAACACGACCAATACAATCAAACTAAAAATTCTCTTTTTCGTATCAAAGATTCTTTGGAAGTGTATGATACGCAGCCAGCGTTGACCAGTTTTACCTCGCCCGTCATGCAAGCGTATTTACAAGCGGATAACACGGAAAAAAGTTATGATAAAGTAGAACAAGACCTGAGTGCAGTCATAGCCACGATGCCCGCCGATACGGACGTGTTGCGGCTTACCGCGCTTTGGCGCACGTATGAAGAAATTGCTACTAACACATTTTCGCGCACGTACCGCACCATCGCCACGGGTGACCAAATATCGCTACTGGTAAAAATGAACCCAACGGAGGCTGCGCTTGCTCGTACTGCCGTGACCCCGCAGCAATTCACTGCTATTGAGATACCCATCTTTGGCGGCTTGAAAGTGAATGCCAGTATTGGCGTGGCTTTTGGACAATTATTCAGTCAGCCGCAATCGTTTTTTGTACGCGATTCCTCAATTCGTTCGGAAGATAAAGACAGTTTTTTTCCGATTGTGACTTCCTTTTTTCATTTTTATGGTCAAACGGCTGGCAATACGGCATTCGGCGGTTCGTTTGGTATCGGTTTGCCGATTGTGAGTTCGGGTGGCGTGCAGTCTGCGTCTTTTTTTCTTGGACCAAGTTTAATTATTGGTCGCGGCGAGCGGATTGTGGTGACTTCGGGCATCATGGGTACGCGCGTGGAGCGGCTGGCGCAAGGCTACGAAGTGGGCGATAGGTTCATCTCTCAAGCGAATAACGTGCCGACTAAAACCGTGTATGAATTGGGGTATTTCTTGGGCTTGAGTTTTAATGTGCTGGGCGGCGGAACTCGGTAGAACGGCTTTAAGGTTAGGACATCTCTAAGATTTCCTAATCTTATTTAAAGCGTTTTCAATTTCAATCGCTTCGACAAAATTAAATTTGCAAATAAAAAACCGGCACCCAATAATACAAAAATCACACCTTTCAACAATAAACTCCAATTGGTATCAAAAAACCGAAGCGTGGCTAAGGCGAGGATGAAAAACATCCCAATGTTGACCCACACCATACGCCGCTCGCGGATGCCGCTGATGAGGTAAAAAACGCCCCAAGCTAATAAGTACGCATTTGCCAGTAGAATAGCCACTACCTCTGCGTTCATTCGATTGAATAATAAAACCGCTATTCCAAACATAGGTAAGAGTGCTGCAAAATGGTCAATTATTTTTCTTGTTTTGAAATCACCGAGTAATAAATAAATATATCCTGCAGTTATTACAAGCAATATAATAAAATTAGTAATACCTGCCCAAGCCATGTAATCGTGACCAAATAGAACCTTATTCAATTCAAAAGCTGGAATTGTAATGTAATTGTCGGTCAAAATTAAAAGAAAAATAAAAGCGGAAACCACTGCGAAAGTCTGCAAGGGACGGCTCACGAAGGAACGATTTCGACCCGGAAAAAGAAAAAGCCCTAAGAGATAAAATCCACTAATCAACATCATTGTACCCACTACACTGTATTCTGGCAAGCGCGTTTCAATCGTGCCAAACCAGCCAAAAATAAGCGTAAGTGACAATGCCCAGCCAAGCGCATCCCGCCGAATCGCCTGTGTCCTTTTTCGCCAATTATAAATAAAATGCGGAATCGCTAATGCTAATAAAAACCAATACCAAACCGAATCCGAGCCGCGCACTTGCATCGTCCACGACGCAATACCTATTAAATAAATAATCGTGACTAAACTGGAGTTCATCAAGTAAATAAGTGGTACACTGAGTAGGAGCCAATTCCATAAAAAATGTTCTGGTTCGCCCCAAATGTGATAAGTTTGACTAATGAGTGCGATACATGCCGCCACCATCAACATCAAAAATGCCGACGTACCTTCTGTCCAAGCCGCATATTTTCGTTGGTAGAAAAAAGCATAGCCATAAAATAATTGAGCGATGACGAGCGGTGCAAAACTCAATATGGTGCGCCAAGTTTTAGAAAGGTCTTCCCAATTATAAGCAAAAATAAGTAAAATGCCACTGCCAATCAGCAACGCGCCGAGTGTACCCGCCACCAAAAATCCTACATTAAATGCAGGTCTTTCTTCTACTTCGCCGTAATGTTCGCGCAAGAGCGTTTCTTGCTCCCTATTGAGGATGCCTTTTGCAGTAAGTTCGGGCAGTTGTTCGTAGAGCCAGCGGATGTATCTTGGATGCGCCATTTTAATGTGCTAATGAGTTGATTTGCTGATTTGCCGATGTCCGTCCCGAACCACGTATCCCTTATTCACCTTCAAAATAAGGATTAAATTAGGAATAAAAACACGAAAAGTCAAACTTTTATAAATCGTCAGCTACAATTGATAAGTGCGTTTCACTGATCACTAATCACCAATCCCTAATTTCAAAAAGCAATATGAAACAATGGGTCGCCCTGATTGACAACGGGTGCATTGTTGTGACCGATGATGCAGCCGTTGCGGGGCGCGTAAAGCGTGGATTCTTCCAAACCAAATGGATCGTTGATGATGCCAATCGGTTCGCCTTTTTGAATGGGAAGCCCGCTACTTTTATACCAATGAAACATACCGCCTTTGGGCGCACGCATCCAGCCGGACTTTTGAAAAATGAGACTCGATTCTTCTTGTGGAGGACTTTCTTCCAACATCCCGTGCGCATGCAGCAAGCGGCGGATACCTTTGAGTGCTTTTTGAACCGAAAAACCGTCGTAGCGGAGCGTTTCGCCACCTTCAAAAACGATGATAGATTTGCCGTCACTCATGGCTGCTTTGCGCAAAGACCGAGTCAATGTGGGCGTGGCAATCAAGTAAGGCGCACCAAAGGCTTTCGCCAATTCCAGACTGCGTTTATCGGAAGGGGAGAAGCGGATTTGTGGGAAATTATACAAGTTTTTACCCCCGGTATGAAAATCTACGCCAAAGTCAATATGTGGCAAAATTTTTTGCGTAAGCGTACGAGCGATGCGCGAAGCCAGCGAACCACTGGCACTGCCGGGAAAACTGCGATTCACATCTTTACCGTCCGTCACGTCGCGGGAGAAGTTGATAAAACCATAGACATTTAGGATAGGAATAGCGATGACGCTGCCGCGTTCGAGGTCGTAAAAAATACCGTCGGTCACGGCGCGGCGCACGATTTCTACGCCGTTGATTTCGTCGCCGTGTACGCCGCCCAATATCAATACAACCGGACCTTTTCTTTTGCTGTGAAAAACGTGGGCTTTCACCAAAATTTGATTGCCAGAAGGCAGCCTACCCACCGGAATTTTGATGACTTCCGAATTGCCCGGTTTGACCGATATGTTATTGATAATCAGGGAAGAAATTGCCATAAATAAAGGTGCGCTTTGCGATTTATTTAATAATGTGCAATAATAAATCGTAATCCGCAATTCGTAAATTATAACTTACGCTCGTTACTTACTCACAATACCATAATTGGAACGCGGATGACGCGGATTAAGCGGATCGCGCGGATTTTTTGCACTTCTACTGCAATTGCAAAGAGGTAAAATTTAAATTTAAAGTGAATTATAATTTAAAGTCTAAATGTTAAACAATGTAAATCGCAGAAAAATCTGCGAAAATCCGCCCAATCCGCGCTCCCATTACGTTCTGAGGGCGCGTAAGTTCAAATCACAAATCACAAATCACAAAATTTACACTCGAAGAAGTTTGAGTTCTGCTACTTTGCTTTCCACCAAATTGATAAAACTGCCTGCTACGTCAATGCCCGTCGTCATTTCGATGCCTTCCAAACCTGGCGATGCGTTGACTTCCATGATGAGTGGACCGCGATGCGAGCGCAAAATATCAATACCGGCTACTTCCAAACCGATGACCCGCGCCACTTTTCTGGAAAGGTCTTCTTCTTGTCGAGTCAATTCTACTGTTATTGCGCTTGCTCCTCGATGTAAATTAGAACGAAACTCACCCTCTTTTGCCTGCCGCCGCATGGATGCTACGATCTCACCATTCACAACTACCACTCGGATATCTGAACCTTCGGCTTCCCGGATAAATTCTTGTAAGACAACTCGTTCGCCCAACTTTTGAAAAGCTTCTAAAATGGAGGAGGTTTGCAACAAATTTTCTGCTAATAAAACACCTACGCCGTGTGTGCTTTCCAACATTTTGATGACGACCGGAAAACCGCCGATAGATTGTACCAAGTCTGCAATATCTTGCCCTTCGCCGACAAAAACCGTGCGCGGTGTGTCAATGCCATAGCTCGATAAACGCTGGGCGCAACGCAATTTGTCCCGCGCTTGCAACATCGCCTCAGAGCGCACACACGTAAAGATATTCATCAACTCAAACTGCCCAATAACTGCCGCTCCTTGCGCATTCACCGACGCGCCGATGCGCGGGATGATGGCATCCAAATAACTGAGATTAGCGCCATTGTGGAACACCGTTGGCAAGTGCTGCTCGATGCGCAAACTACACTGGGTGTGGTCAATGACTTGTACAAAATGCCCGCTGAAAAGTCCCGCACGCACAAGGCTGCGCGTGGAGTAAGAATTCGCGTAGCGCGACAAAATCCCTATGTTCATAGAATTAAATATTACGAAAACTTAGATGCCAGATTCCAGACTTTAGACTTTAGACTCTAGACCGCTCAAACGAAAACAAGATGTCAGATTTTTACCCCGATTCATGTTGGGGAGATGCCAGACTGGAACGTGAACCCCTCTTGACCTCCATCTTAACCTCAGTCTTAAATTAAACTATTTCAACTTGACAATTTTCCGACTTACGCTACCAACTTCTGTCCGCACCCTGATTACGTAATTACCTGCTGGTAAGTTTCGTAAAGAGATAGATTCTTGCCAACTATTTGCAGTCATATTGAAAATCAAGTGGTTGACACGTTTGCCTAACTGGTCGAATACCTCTATCGTTCCTTCTGACTGCTGTGCCGAATTTCCGCGAAGGTAGACGATTTCCTCAAATGGGTTGGGAAATATTTCCAAACTTTGGTCGAATAATTTAATCGCCTCATCGTCAACGAGTTGTCGTGTTCCAATAGCAAACCAAGTGCCCCAATGTGCGCCGGAAAGGTCACCATCAATGAGAATAGTTGCCGAAGGTGGATTGGTCGCTGCACTGATTTTATCGGCAGCCAAATTAACAACCGCCACAACTGCATCGTCGGTAGTCGTCCGTGCATCAAAAATCAATTGTCGGTCGTCCACCGAATAATTTGGATAGCCCACATCTGAATTTTCATAAATCTCACCAACATCGCCTGTTTCTACATTTGCACCCAAAATAAAATACGTCTCCTCTCCTGCGTCAATATAATCAAAAGCGATAATATAAGGCGAATTTTTAGAAAAAGTAGGATTGCCAATACTCACATTTTCCGGCAGACCAGTAAAAAGTTTAGAAATCATGCCATCGCCAAAATCATCCGTCCCGTTATTCCAAACCCGTATGAAACCAATATCCCACTGCTCAATCGTATCCGTCGGGTTGCGAATCGTGGTCAATGCGTCATACATCACCGATTCGCCTTCGTAGTCCCATTCCAAAATATCCGCATACGCCACATCGCCTGTCCGGATGCCTTCCGTGTAAGTTGGATTGTACAATTCGTATTCTACCCCTTGTCCGTCGGTGAGGTCAAAAATGATGATTTTATTATCGTATTCATTCGTCAAAGCCGCAAGTCGCGTGCCATCTTTTGAAATTGCGGCGTTGCGCCAGATGCGTTCTTCACTCAGGGTTTCTTCGGTAATTGTGCCCTGTGTCCAATTCAAAGAAACGGCTTTTAACCGCTGATTATCATCCACATACACCACCGTTCTACCATCATCTGTGATGCTCGGCTTGCTCAAAACGCCTTCCTCGTTGATGGCATCTGCCACCACGTCGCCTGCGGGCGTGACGATGCTCAATTCGGTCTGGTTTTCATCGCTGTACAAAATATAATCCCGTCCTGCATTTTCACTCAAGTCCGTTGGTTGAGACGTGCTGATGGTGCCGGTGATTCCAACGGTATTAAAAGCATTCGTCGCTGCGGTCACTTCGGTAGTTCCATACAAATCGCCCGCCGCTCTTAGCACGGCTAAACGCAAGTCAATAAATTCGGAAGAACGCGTCAAATACTGCGTCAACGCTCGATAAAAAACTTGTTCTGCTTTTTCTTTTCCAATGGCAGTTGCAAAAAGATAATAGGCTCGATTAGGAATCCCACTGTTGATGTGCACGCCGCCATTGTCCTGGCTGCCGCGATATTGCTCGGCTACGCGGTCGGGTTGAAATCCATTTTGCCCCAGCGAAGTGCGTCCGTTGTGCGGGTTGGACAAATCCCGAATTGCGCCGGAAGGAAAAATCGTCGTACGACTTATATCTTCGCCTATTTTCCAGTCATCGCGGTCAATCATCGCACCAAACACGTCGGCAAACGATTCGTTCAAGGCACCGGATTCGTTTTCATACTCCAAATTAGCCGTACTTTCTATCACGCCGTGTGACATTTCATGCCCAGCCACATCCAACGCTTTCGCCAAAGGTGCGTTAAAAGCAGTATTTCCATTGCCATAAAAAATGCCGACTCCATTCCAAAACGCATTGTCGAGTGCCGCGCTATCTTCGTCTACTACATTGATAAAAGAAAGGATATTGCCGCCGCGACCGTCAATGGAATTGCGCTGGAACGTACTCAAATAATATTCACAAGCTCTGCCGGCATTGTAATGCGCGGACACAGAGGTGCGATTGTTCCAAGTGTTGCTGGCAGAGGTAATCTGGTCCACCGAAAAACGCTCTTCAATCAATTGATTTTTAATATCTAAAGTCCAAATTACACCCACTGGGTCACCGGGAAAAATAGATTCTTGTGCGTTGAACATCGGGCGAGAAGCGTCTATCAAAAAATAAGTATTGCCTTGCTGCCAAGTATTGATGGTGCGGTTGATGTTGAATAAGTCGGGCGTGGTAGCAGTTCGGGGAGGGAAAAAGTTTGGGGTTAAGTTTGAAACTGAGGTTGAGAGCGGTTCAAGTCGCGGTCTGGCATCTGGCATCTGGCATCCTTCTATGGTACACATTTGAGAGAATTTGTGCAGGATTGCGCCGGTTTTGGCATCTACAAAATATTGCCAACGATGATTCAAATTGGGGTGGAGCGTGATTGCCCAAGCGAGGTGTTCCGCGTCTGGCTTTCGATTGGGGTGATAAATGACGAGTTCGGCGGTGGCTTGTTTTATGTTGGTTATTTGTTGCAATTCTTGGTCGAATGTTTGAATGCGAGTCGTTTTGCTTACATTTTGCAACGCGCTTTCGATGGCTGTATTTTGCGAAATAGTGGGCTGTACATTTGCCAGCGATGGAGTAGGGTAGTAGCGTCCATTGAGTAACTGAATTTGCGCGTCCCAAGCGTGGAGCATGACTTCGCCGCCATAGACTTTTACATTTTTATAAACTTGTTGCAATCGAATATGGGTTTGATTTAAAGCATCGGTTTCTATTTTTGTAATAATAAACTCATTTTGAGGCTGTTGCAGTTCTATAATCTCTTGAATGGCTTGCAAGTAGGCGAAACTTTGTGCTTCCCAGCCTTTTTCTGCGCTTACTCCGTTTACTTTTCCTTCTATTTGAATGGGTAAACCAGCTTTATCTCGGACGACTTTCAAAGTAGGTTGAGCTATTGGTTTGTGTGTCCATTTTAGATTTCCGTAGCGATGAATATTGCTGTTGAATGCTTGGTGTGGCTTGCTGGATGGCACGGAAAGTTGTAATGGTTTTATTTTAATATCCTCGACGCGGCGAGTTTCGGTGGCTTTTGGAATTTTCGCAAGGTGCGGTTTTAGGGATTGACTGTAAATAACGACAGTTTGTACAAAAATTAAAAATACAAGTAGAATACGTTTCATGTGTGTTGTTTTTAGTTGATTGGTATGGAGTAACGAATAATGAATAATTAAAGAATGAAAAATGAATCGTTGAATGCGCGCTCATCGCCAACTACTACCGCTCCCTTCCTACTCTGTTGGTGCCGGCGCATCTTTTGCTGCGGTCATCAGTTTTTTGTGAAGCGATTGTACCGTGCTGTCTATCTCATACGTGGCACTTCCCCAAGTCGTTTTATGCTCGGTGTCGCCATTTTTTATACAAACAAAGTAATACATATTGCCAGGTTCGCTCACTTTTGTCTTTTCTAAATTGAGTTTTTCTACTTCTTTCATCAATTGCTTCGCTTCCTTTTGCTTGATTTGACCCATTTCAGTCATGGTATTTTTCAGGCTACTTTTTTTGAAGAGTTGTCCATTGTCTAATAGGATATATTCGGTGACTTCGCCTGTGAAGCCGCCACCGCTACCAAATAACACCTGTTGGTCGGGGAGTTTATCGGCACTGTAACGTTGGCTTTTGCAGGCGACAAAAAATAATCCGATGATTAAAAAAAGGTAGATTGGAAAGTTGGATTTCATCGTATGTAGTTTGGTTTTTGAAAAGTTGTGATAAATCTGGTACATTTTGGAAATACGCCAGATTGTTTTAGACGAATTTACGCATTTTAACACACTAAAAGTCAATTTTAGGAAAACGTTAAATTTTTGATAACACTTCTTTCCAAATTTGTTTTATACATTGCCAAGCGTTGAACAATATTAATTTTACTCTAAAAAAATAGTATCATGAAGCAGATTTTCCTTTTATTAGCATTCTTCACTATGGTAGCGCTTGTGGATGTAAACGCACAATGCTCCAAAAGCGCGGCAGCAAGAACCGCTTCTTTAACTAGCAACATCGTTGAAAAACAAGACCCGTCCACTGGTGAGGTGACGTATCTCAAGAAAAAAGTATGTGAAGCAAGTGGAGCGGTAAGCTACACCGCAGTAGAATTTTGCAGCAAAACCGGACAGTTTGTAAATGCAGCGTCAACAACTAAGGCTTCTTGCTCTAAATCTTACAGCAAAAACGCCATGATGGTGAGCAATGAACTACCTGCACAGTGCATGACCGCCCAAAAAGCGTGCTGCTTGCCAGCAAACCAAAAGACACAAGCTGCAAAAACTGCTTTTGCGAGCATGGAGAATAAGGTGATTAAACCATAGAAAGGAAGATAGGAGGATGGGAAGATAGGAACACGAAACATCCCATCTTCCTATCCTCCAATCCTCCCTTGTTTCTTGCGTATTTCTGAAAAAAGATTCCCTTGTTTATATTGTTCTAATACCTGCCGAATGGTAGCCGTGAGGTTTTTGGGCAACTCATCCAAGTGAAACCACTGCGCCTCTTTGAATTTGTGCGGCTCACTCGCCTTCAACTCTCCTTCCCACGTATATGCTTTAAAATACAAGACGATACGTTGTTCGTCTGGTTTTACTTTTTGTAGAACGTGTACCAACTGAAGGTCTTTTTCTTTTAATAAAATAGCCGCTTCTTCTTGCGCTTCTCGGATAAGACACTGCCGGGCGGATTCCCCCTCTTCAATCGTGCCGCCTACGAGCGTGTAATTGCCGCCTTGTGGTTTGGTCTGTTTTAACAGGAGTATTTGCCCTTTATGATATAAAATCAACCGTACTTTCAAGCTAATTTTCATGGGTGTTTGCTGTTTGGATGGAATACAAAATTGAATTGCTGTCGAATTTTTTAAATGCCAAAATTCAGTCAAACAACAAATCTATTTAAAATAAGGTTAACGTATGCTTCATTCTAAAAAATACCAAAGCCATTCGCAGCTAAATTTTGTTATAGCAGAACAGTATCGGCAATTAGACTACGTATTGCATATTTTCTATCTTTGCTCTTATGAAAGAAACAACGAATGTACATATAAATCAATATGCTGATCCCGCCTTGCGGGACAAGTTGTGCTAATGTGCTAATTTGCTTATATATAGGGTATCACAAAGGAATAATTTTAATTTTTTTTAATACAATAGCCACAGAAAAGTAGCTAATTTTTTAAACCTGTTGTCAATTCAATCCCTTAAATTCAAAGGATTCTTAACGCCTGATTCTAAGTTGTGTACAATATTTTTCTAACAAAGCCAAAAGCAGCTATGTACAACGAAAACCTCTTGGCAACTATCGGTAACACACCGCTCGTCAAACTCAGTAAGGTCTGTAAAGACATCCCCGGTACGATTTTGGGCAAAGTTGAAGCCTCCAATCCCGGACAATCCTCGAAAGATCGCATCGCGCTGTACATGGTGGAGCAAGCGGAGCGAAGGGGGAAACTGAAGCCGGGAAGCACCATTATAGAAGCCACCTCCGGCAATACGGGTTTTAGTCTGGCAATGGTTTGTGCGCTCAAAGGGTATAAATGTGTCCTGACTATTACAAGCAAATCGTCCTTAGAAAAGATTTCTTTGCTACGGGCATTGGGGGCAGACGTGGTCGTGTGTCCAGCCGATGCAGCCGCACAGGATCCAAGGTCGTACTACTCGCGTGCTACACAATTGGCAAGAGAGATACCCAATTCTTATTACCTCGCCCAAAATTGGAATCCAGACAATGCCAATGCGCATTATCACACCACCGGACCCGAAATCTGGAAGCAAACCGAAGGCAAAATCACACATTACGTGTGTACGGTCGGTACGGGCGGCACTATCTCTGGCACGGGACGTTATTTGAAAGAACAAAATCCGAATATCAAAATCATCGGGGTGGATGCGTATGGCTCGGTGTTGAAAAAATATTGGGAAACGGGTTTGTTAGATGAGTCGGAAATTTATTCTTGGAAAGTGGAAGGCATGGGCAAGACGATTATTCCGGATAACGTGGATTTTGATTTGATTGACGATTTTGTAAAAGTGACCGACCGAAGCAGTGCACATCGGGCACGGCAGTTGGCAGCAAAGGAAGGATTATTAGTCGGTTATTCCAGTGGGGCGGCGTTGCAAGCGGTCTTCCAACTTCAAAACCAATTTACACCCGAAGACGTTGTAGTCGTATTATTTCCGGATCATGGCAGCCGCTATGTTGGCAAAATTTATAATGATGAGTGGATGCGCCAGCAGGGATTCATCGGTGCACAGCACTCTACTTCACAGTATGACCAGTTTAAACGGATGTACAAAAAATATGTACATAAGTACAAAAGGTATATTCGGCAGACGTTGAGTATATAATGGAGGATGGGAAAGATGGAGGATAGGAGGATTGAGGGACAATAACACTAAAACACAATAACATAAATAGCAGCGTAAGCAACAAATGACACAAACACATTAATACACAAACACAATAACACAATAACACAATATATGGGTTATCATGGTAAAAGCGGCTATGTATCGAATGAAAATATCTCGATGCCGCTCTTCAAAAACAAATGGTTAGATAAGCTTACGCGTTCGCATATTTCTATTCCAGTGTCTATGTTTTTTGCGTATGCGATTGGGCTACTTTATTACACCAAAATAGCGACAGAGTTGAGTAACGGGCAGGTGGTTTCTATATTTTTTGGAGGCACGGTTTTCTTTACTTTTATAGAATATGTGGTGCACCGCTGGGCATACCATCCTGGAGACCACGCTACGGAAGAGCGGTTGAAATTTTGCTACACAGTCCATGGCATCCATCACGACTACCCGAAAGACAAGCAACGACTGGCTTTGCCGCCTGTGGCGAGTGTGCTGGTAGCGACTTTACTGCTTGCGATTTTCCGCATTTTCTTAGGAAGTTATGGATTTGCTTTTGCAGCAGGTTTTTTAGTAGGCTATGCCTTTTATTTACTGATCCATTACAGTGTGCATATTTTTCGCGCACCCAAAAATATTTTTAAAGCATTGTGGGTCAATCATGCCATTCATCATTATAGCCCAGAGGAAGTGTTATTTGGCGTGTCCTCGCCGCTATGGGATTACGTGTTTGGTTCGATTCCGAAAAAAGAACGTCGGAAAAGTGTGGAGGTGCGGGTTTAAAATTAGGATATTTAGATATTAGGATATTTTTTGTTTTTAACGAATTAGGCAACAACAAGTTATGAATTGCTGTTGCCTACTGCATTCACCCTGCAAATTTATACCCAACGCCTCGAATAGACAAAAAATGCTTCGGGTCGTGCGGGTCGCGCTCAAAATATTTGCGAAAGCTCAAGATAAAATTATCTATCGTGCGCGTGGACGGATACACATCATAACCCCAAACCGATTGTAAAATCTGCTGCCGCGACACTACTTCATTCTTCCGGTCAATTAATAACTTTAATAACATCGCTTCTTTTTTAGTCAAATGCACATTTCCATTTACTCCTTCCGCTTCATACGTTGCAAAATTGACATGATTCCCATCAAACTCGTAAATATCGGGCGTGTTTTCGGGGGATTTACTGGTTCGTTTGATGAGTTTTTGCACGCGCAGGAGCAATTCTTCCAGCACAAAAGGTTTGGTCAGATAATCATCTGCACCTTTTTTTAAACCTGTAATGCGGTCATTGGACGTGTCTTTCGCCGTGAGCATAATAATAGGCACATCGGTATTGGTAAGCCGCACTTGTTCCGCAATTTGAAAACCATCCACTTCCGGCAACATTACATCCAATAATAATAAATCAAAATGCTGCTCTCGGAAGCGTTTCAGCGCATCTTTACCGTCCGCACTGGCCACCACTTCATAGTTCTCTAATTCCAGATTTAGCTTCAGCATCACGCGCAGACTTTCTTCATCTTCCGCTAATAATATTCGCATCATAATAATTGTGTTAATGTGTTTGTGTGTTCATGTGTTCATGTCGCTTATTACATAAACATGTAAATATATAAACACAGTGTTTAAATTGCTTGTCTCTCCGTCACTCGGTCTCTTATTCTCTTGGCTTTTCGTTCATCCTATCTTCCCATCCTCCAATCTTCCTAGAGGAAATTCTATTCTAAAAATCGTCCCTTTCGGCTTGTTATCCAACACTAAAATCGTCCCGCCGTGCGCCTTCACGACTTGCTCCACGATGTATAACCCTAAACCGGTGCCTTTGGTTTTGCGGGTATCTTCATTGCCGACGCGGTAGAATTTTTCAAAAATTTGCTCCTTTTCTTTTTCATTCACACCGATGCCTTGGTCTGCTACTTCAAAGCGAATGCTGCCATTTTCTTGTTGCAACTGCACGTCAATTTGCGGCGCTTCTGGCGAGTATTTTACCGCATTTTCTAATAAATTAAGCGCGACGGAAGTCAAACCAGCCTTATCGCCCGTCAAAACCGGATGATTTACTTTTTCTTTGTAATGAAATGCTGCACTAGGATATTTTAATTGTAACTTATGTACTAAATCTTGTAATAAGTCAGATACATTAAGTGATTCTAAATAAGGTTGATAAGCGGCTTCTAATTTTGCGGAAAGCAATAAATCTTCCACGAGCATGTGCAAGCGGTCGGTTTCAAATAAGCCGATATTGGTCAGTTTTTCCTGTTGCTCGCGCTGGAGTTCGCGTTTCACCATCGTTTCAAATACTAACTTGATACTTGCAATCGGCGATTTTAATTCATGTGTAATGGATAACAAAAAATTACGTCGTTGTTTCGCCCCATTTACTTCTTTATTATAACCGCGATTAATGAGCCAAATGCCTATTACCAAACTAAAAACGAAAACAGTCGCCTCGCCTAAGACCATCCATTCCTGCCACAAATAATGTTTTTCTAACTCTTGAAATCGCGTGGAACGATAGAATTCTTCGTCATTTTTAATCCAACCTTCTGCAATCATGCCGATGCGCAGCAAGTCCCGTTTAGCAGCAAAAGCATCCCGATTTTTAGTAAATAACAATACCGACCACCATATAAAGCCAAGCATCATGTACGCAATGACACCATAAGATAAGAGTCGAAGTTTAATATTATTAGAATTATCCATTACATTAAATTTGAGGATGGGAAGATAGGAGGATAGGAACACGTGCTTCCTATCTTCCCATCCTCCTATCCTCCCCCGAACACCACATCCATCGCATCACAAATCCGCTCGGCAGCATTCACTAAATCCGTTTCTGAATGTGCTGAAGACACGAACCCAACTTCATAACCCGATGGACCAAAGTAAATACCGCGCTGCAAACATTCAAAATGTAATATTTTAAATTTTTCCATACTTGTTGGGTCTATTTGGTCTGCACGTATAATTTTTTCTTTTGAAAAAGCAATCCAGAAAATAGAACCGATGTGTGGAATCGTTACTTCATAGCCTTTATAGTCGCAATATTCTTGCATTTGTTGTACAAAATGGTGGGTTTTCGCTTCCAATTTTTCATAAAAGCCTGGTTCCAACAATTGTTCTAAAGCTGCTCGACCCGCCGCCATCGCTACTGGATTCGCGGAAAGCGTACCTGCCTGATACACATTGCCCACCGGCGCAATGTGGTTCATAATTGCATGACTTGCTGCGTAAGCGCCCACGGGCATTCCACCGCCGATTATTTTTCCATAAGTAATAATGTCTGGCTGAATATCATAATAACCTGCTGCTCCTTCAAAACCGACTCGAAAACCAGAAATGACTTCATCAAAAATGAGTAGAATATTATATTCTTGACACTTTTGTTTTAAAAATTTTAAAAAACCGGGTTGTTGTAATAATAAGCCATTATTCGCTGGAATCGGTTCGATAATGATACAAGCAATATCGTTCGACTGTTCCTGCAACGTGCGTTCTAATGCTTCGCGGTCGTCCAATGGCAGTACAATCGTCTCTTTTGCAAAGGCTTCGGGAATGCCCGCCGAGGTACTCACGCCAAACGTAACGAGTCCCGAGCCTGCCTTCACCAGTAGCGCATCCAAATGTCCATGATAACAACCTTCAAATTTGATTATTTTATTTTTGCCCGTCACGCCGCGTGCCAATCGAATCGCCGACATCACGGCCTCCGTGCCCGAACTCACAAAACGGAGTTTTTCAATAAAACGATTGTTATCCAAAATCAATTTGGCAAGTGCATTACCGCGCTTTGTAGGTGCGCCAAAAGAAAGTCCATTTTCCGCCGCTTCTATCACTGCTTCTCGAATGTGCGCATTGTTGTGTCCCAAAATAAGCGGACCCCACGAGCAGCAGAAATCAGTGAAGGTATTGCCATCCTCATCCGTCACGCGGCAGCCATTGCCTTTTTTGAAAAAAATAGGCGGACCTACGACCGACTTAAACGCCCGCACCGGCGAGTTCACGCCACCGGGAAAATATTGTTTCGCTTCTTCAAACAATTCCGCGGAGCGCGCGCGGCTAATTCTGGTATCTGTCATATTTGGATATTGGAAGAGGGTATAGGGAAGAAGGACACACTCATTATGCGTTTGTCACCCTACCCTCTATCTTTTCGTGTTTAGGGACAATTTTGAAGGCTATCACCGACACATGATAAGGGTATCTTTCTACTCTCTACCTTTGTCCCTCTACAATTTTAATACAAAGGTAAGGAGGAATACGGGTTTTTGTTGCAAAAAGCTGTCAGGGGAGCGTAAATTTGAGGAAAATAATAAATATTTTGCTACTTTTTTATTATATCAAATTATTAATTTGTGCATATTGCAATAGCATAATCGTTTTACCGTCCCTAATGCGTCCATCTCGCATCATTTTCAAGGCTTCGTCAAAAGGGAGTTCTAATACTTCGATATTTTCTTGGTCATCTTCTAAGCCGCCGCCATCACTTATTTTCATATTTGTAGAATACTCAGCTACAAAGAAATAGAGAAGTTCAGTGACGGAGCCGGGCGACATATAGGCTTCAAACACTTTTTGCACGTGCGTGACTTTATAACCGGTTTCTTCTTCCGTTTCGCGCCGAATGCAGTCCTCGGCATTGTCTTTGTCCAACAGCCCAGCGCACGTTTCCATTAGCATACCGGTCGAATTTCCATTTAAATAAGTAGGCATTCGGAATTGATTTGTCAAAATGACAGTTCTGCTGGCTTTGTTATAAAGTAAAATAGTCGCGCCATTGCCGCGGTTGTAGGCTTCTCGGCTCACGGTTTTCCAAGTGCCGTCTTTCTGCCGCACGTCATACGTCACTTTTCGCAAGACGTACCAGTTATCGGATAATACTTCGGTCTTTATAATTTTTATAGAATCGTTAGTCAAAATCGTTTCAGTCATGATATTGTGTAATATTTTTATCAAATTCCTTCCCTTAGTGCTACATTCAACATTTTAAAATCTATTTTTCCATTATTGGCTTTTAAATGTTCCACGACCGCAATCGCTCTGGTAATGCGCTTATCCGAGGTTTTGGGAAAACCGACGATGTATAACAACGTGCGCTGCTTACCCGGCGTGAGCGCATGAAAAAGGCGATTACCTTCCTCGTCCATTTTAAATAATTCATCTAATTCTTCCGGCATCGGCAGCCCGTATTTACTATCATCTTTACGCAAAGTTGCTTGCACTTGCATTCCTATTTTTAATTGTAAAGAATCCCGTATTTTTTTATTGATATTAATAAAGAAACCGCCATCGCCTTTGGGCATAAGCGCGCATTGAAATTTTACAGTATCATTCAAAGTACAAACTACACGACGGTCGCCGTTTTCTGTAATGAATGACTTCGCTATTACATCGGGCACAAAGATATGATGTCCCCAAAGATTGGAATCAAATTTATCGAGCGTGGTGGTGAAAGTCATTGCTACTTCATGGATTTTATTAATTCTTCATTTAGTTTTAAATAATTATTCCGATTGCCGTGTTCTTTTGCTAACGTTGCAGAAGTAGTTGCTGCTGCAATGGCTTCTGACTTTTTACCCAAATCTTTTAAAATTTTAGCCTTGTAATGATAATACCAATAGGCTTTCAATTCGCGTTACTCGCCCGTTTCAGGGGAAGGTAACTTGCGCGAAAATTGGATTGACATTTGCAATAAAAAAGAAAAAGAAGATAAATGTTTTTCATTTTGTATAATTAAATACTCATTTTCAGACGTGTCAGGTCTTCGAAAACTTAACACGTCTGAAAATATCTGCTGCTTAAAAATCCGTATTCGCTTTTTTCAATTTCAACTTTTTTATCCAAATATTACGATACAATACCTCATGTCCTTCCGCTTGTAACTTCAATCCAGCCGGCGTGTCAGTGATGCCTTTACCGCCATCGTTGCCACCATCTATCCCAGAGTTTGGACCGCCCCACACTTTATTAATCGTTTGGTTGGTATGTACTTTTTTTCCATTGAAATAAGCAGTTGCCATGGCGGGTTCTATTTTTTTACCATCTTTAAATCGCGCCGCCCGAAATACGACATCATACGCATTCCATTTACCTACGCCCGTGTATAAATGATACGGCGACTTCGTTTCATTGATAAAAGCACCCATTCCATGATCGGTTGTATCGCCATCGAAAATCTGCAATTCATATCGGTTTTGAAAATAAACGCCGCTGTTACCGCCCGGATTGACAATAAAAAATTCTACGTGTACCCGAATATCGCGCAAATCTTCTTTCGTCACAATATCCGCCGAGCCATATTTGCCACCCGCAGCAGCTGGGTCATTGCTGCTCATCGCCGTGCCGTTGTCCACCGGGTCTTTTACAATTTCCCATTTGATGGGCATCGCAGCCGCAAATCGTGGACCTTTCCAGTACGTCCAGTTGTTGTCCAATGTCTGGCGTGTGCCGTCGAAGTACATTTTTGCGCCTTTTACCGGTTTCGCGCCGATGCCAGTTTGGGCGTTGGCAGTTATCGAAATTCCTAAGATTGTAAAAAAGAAAATGAGTTTCAAAGTGGTTTTTTTCATGATTGTGGTTGGTTAGTTATTATTTTACATTACAAAAAAACAGACTTTCAACTTCTGTATATTACACACAAATATAGTAAAAATAAGTACGGTTTTATGGGAGATACACTTACAAATTTAAAACAAATAATTTAATTTTATAAAGCGGCGACGTTTGGTTAAAGGACGAATGGGAGCGTTCCAAGAAGTAAATAATGGTTGAGTAGCAAAAAAAAACCGAGCGAAAGAACCCCTTTCTACGGGTTAACAATTTTTTAATATGAAAATTTTTATCAGCCGATAATAATTTTACAGCTTGCACGTTTCAGCGGATATACAACTGAAATTGAAATTAGTTGTAGAATTTTATTCTTCATTTTAAAACAAATTATGTTATGCATTTTCAAATGATTCATCGAAGTTATCTCCTGCGAGGTAGCACCACTCCACCAGAAGGAGTGCAACGCTACGTACAGGATGATTTTTGGAAGGATCTATCAGAGCTTTTATCTGATGGGACACCCTTTCGAGATTACAGTCGAACAAGGAAGGTGGTAGTAAATGACCAGTATTACATTCGAATACAAACACTTATTAGCTTACAGGAATTTTACGAAAATTTCACTTTTTTATTAAAATCACGCTTTCGAAGAAAGAGAATAGGGAACAAGTTAAAATCGCTGATAACGACAAAATTTAATATTGGGGGGCTTGCGGTGCAATCGTCTTGCTCAAGACGTAAAACCAGAGTAGCGCCAGTGAGCCATTTTTTTTATTTCGTTATTACATCAAAAAGTAAAGAATGCTCCAATTCTTGTGCTAATACTTTTCCTTTATCCGCCAGCTTCCAGTGAGTAGCCTGTCCCACTTTTTGCTTATTTATTACATTCGTTTTTACCATTTCTTGCAAAGAAGTTACAATTACTTTCCTACTTTTTAATTTCGATAATTTGTGGATATGACCAATGGTGAGCCCGAATGGTTCATTTACAGTAGTATTTAAAATCCAGATCACACAAACACTTGCCATCGAAAGTCGGAAATGTGCAATAGTATGATCAGCATGGGAAAGATTTTCCGTATTTGACTCGCTCGCCAGTGCAGCTTCTTCTTTTTCTAATCGAATGAATGCCAATATATTACCTCGTAGTTGACTGAGTGTTTTTTGCACTTCTGCAAAATCAATAATCCCTTTTCGTCGAGCATCTTCTGTAGAATGATACCTGCCAGATTGCAGCAGAATATCATCCAACCGTTCATCATTGTGAAAATGCGTCAATAAAAGTTTGATCGCCGCTTCCACTTTATCTGTCGCGATGAGGTGTTTAATTTTTGTCTCCAGCTCTTGAAAATTCATTATATACTGATTTATAATACAAATGGTGGTTTAGTCTTGAGCTGTTACCTTATTTATCAAGACTTCGCTAATGTATAAATATTTTTTTAATTTTTAATTATTTTAGTGTGTAAATGGCAGATA
>CAZJXN010000062.1:0-28520 GCA_964549655.1 uncultured Saprospiraceae bacterium | reverse complement strand
CTTAAAAGAAGTTTGTGTAATCGCAAAATTAATCTTTTTCTCGTTATCGGACAACCTTTTCTTGATATAACTTTTTTTGCTATCGAGTAACTCGCTTGAAAGCGAGTTACTCGATGCATTCCATTACCGCTGCACACTCACCTTCTTCGTGGCAATGCCTTCCGCAGTACGCAAGGTCAGAAAATACATTCCACTTGCCAGTTGGGAGGTGTTGATTTGTAGTACGTTAGCTGCATTTTCAAAACCTTGGCGCAATACTTCCTGCCCTTGCACATTGTACAGACTCGCTATCAGACTGCCTTTTGGTGTTTTTTCAAATTGGATATTCAACATGTCCCGCGTTGGATTTGGAAAAACCGAAATAGCATTATCTTCCAAAATATCATTTACACCGACCGTAGCATTCACATCTATTTTAATCGGCGCGCGCTTCGTGGAAAGCCAACCGCCTGTGCCGTCTTCTACCACGAAGCTAAAGCTATCCGAGGTTGCGTTGTCGCCGTTATGGGTGTATTTCAAAAGGAAAGCGGTTACTTCTTGCTGAGTGAAAGTATCACCAGCTTTGAGTTGGTTGCCGCCGCGCGTAAGCGAACCGTGCTGTGGCAAGGTCAAAAGGATATATTTCAGTTGCGCAGCAGTGTTATCTGCATCTTGCACTTCCAACTCATTTTTAGTGTACGTATTGGTTTTGCCTGGCGGCACTCGCAGCGTATCGTTTTTTACTAAAAATGGATTTTGCAGAGTCAGATTGCTACAGAATTCCAGATTCCAAGCCTCCAAGGAGCCGCCGTCGCCGAATCCACCCGTGACGACTTTCGTGCGAAGGGTCCAAGTGCCAGCCGTATTTTGACCTTTAAAAGCAGACAACGCTTGGCTCGGTCGTACTACTAATTTATCATCTGGCGGGCACACCATCGCGCCGGGTGCTTCGTCGTCAAAACCAGTTTCAAATCTAAAAGTATTGCCGCAACTCTGGTCGTACAAAGTCACTTCGGTGCCTGCCGGACTGATGAGGGAAACTCGAATACTTTTTACAGGAGAATAACGGAGCCTAATCAAAGGAACGTTCAAATCGTTGATGACTCCCTGCGTCGTGATATTGATCGTAGAATTAATCGCGGGTAAACCAGAACCGGAAATGTTGATAGGTACATTGGTACTCGCCACTTGATTACATTGTATCGTGGAGGTATGAAAAACGGAAGGCTCTATAAACGCACCAGCGCCGCACTCATTAATCGGACGAATCCGCCAGTAATACAAGCGATTTTCATCCAACTGAATTTGATTCGGCGTGTAGAATGTATCTTTCACGCTGTTCACACTTGCAATAACGGTAGTTCCAAACGTAGGAGAAGTTGCCAATTCAAAATCATACGCGGTCGCCTCTGCCGAGCGTTTCCAAGAAAAAGCAGTGGTTAAACCAATATCCGACTGCCCATTGAGTGGACTCAAGGTCACCAAATCAGAAAAGTCATTGGAAATTGTTGTAAAACGAATCGGCACAGTTTGCGTACCGCCATTCTGGGCCGTGGCTTTGATTTGCAGGTCAAAGGTGCTTTCTATTTGACGGTTGAAGGTAATTGTCAACATAGTGCTTTCGCCGGGCGCAACTGGATTTTTAGAAAAGGCGACGATGGCATCGCCAGGCAAACTTCCTTCTAAAGTGAAAGTTACAGGCGCATTAAATGCAAGAATACTCGCGGTGTTAATGGTGAATTGAACAGGCGCAGGCAAACACTGTCTCAAAATCGTACGCGGAGACGCATTCACGGTAAAACCGGCTTGCGTAGCAGGAAATATTTGAAAATCTTCATTTGAAATATCGAAGAAAACATTATCGGCTGCATCCACTCGAATGCGTGCGCGATTGGTGGTTATAGCTGGAACTGCTACTTGCGCCGAGCCAGTATTCGCTACACTTTGCGCCAGCAGAATTGGGTACGTCACACCGCCGTCCGTTGATAATCGGATATTTACAATTTGACAATTGACTAAGGCTTTATCGGTATTGGCGACGTCCCATTGCACGTTTGCATAGCTACCGGCAATGAGTTTGGTCGTGTCGTCGTTCGGAAATTTTACTACAAATGGACCCGCATCTTTCGTGGATTTAAATTTTAATTCTTTCCAAACCGATGCCCCTGCTTGCGGGTGATTATCGCGCACGGTAAAACGGAAAGTCAAATCGCGCGTGGTATCCGGCAGGTCTTCCTGAAAAATCGGAATGCCGCTCACCAGACTGCTCAGGGCAGGAAAAACGCGATTTGGTACTTGCATCGGAGGAACTACTCGAAATAAAGGTGCTTCAGGGTCAAATTGTTCCCAAGTGTAAAGAAGGGCATCATTATCCGCATCGGTGGCACTGCCAGTCAGTTCAAAAGGGGTTTCAATCGGAATATAAAATCCATTTTGATACGGAATCGTTATCTCTGGCTCTGTATTTTGTACCGATATAGTGGAAGCGCAATTACTGGCGGTACCGCTTCGGGTATAACTAATGATTTGCTGCAAAGAGCTATTGTGAAAATAAGCAATCGGATTATCGGCGTATGACATGATGGTGCGCCCGCAGCCCGTCTCGTATGCAGTGGCGGGGGAGAGTTGATCCTCGTTATTCGGGCATTGATCAAAAGTATGGGAAGCCGTAAACTGGTGTCCTACTTCATGCGCAAAGGTTCGCACCGCCGTGATTTCTATATTGGTATTGGGAAAACAAGTCACGCCCGCCGCACGACCCGTGGAGCAAGCCAATCCACTCACTACGCCGCCTACATCTGTACAATTGGCCGTAAAAACGTGTCCTAATTCATAATCTGTAAACGGAATCCGAAAGGTGCTTGCAAAAACACTCACTTGTTGCCCTACAAGCGATAAACCTTTGTCACTGTTGGTGTACGGGTCGGTAGCAGGGTCAAGCGAAATCAATCGGTCATTGTTATTTGCCAATAAAAAACGAATGCCCACCTCGCGCTCGTACATTTGGTTCAGCCGGTTTAAGGCAGTATTGATAGAAGCCAACACAGCCGGTATCGTACCACCAAACTGCTGCGCATACTCACCCGTAGTAGAAATGGCAATCCGAAACGTGCGCAAGTCCAATTTTGCCGCATTCGCATCTCTGGTTTGAATACCCAAGTTGTTAGGATTTTCTGTTTCTTTTAAATGGTCTGCATTTGCAGTGCCACAGGAAGCAGTCGCCGTCGGTGTCACTTCATCTTCATAATAAGCATCATATAATTCTCCATTCGTCCACACCGTCGGGTCAATAATAATCGTGCGTCCTTCTCGCTCAATCATGGCGTGAAAATTGTAAGGCGACACATCCAAACGAGCCGTAATATCTTTATTGTTGATACTTCGAGCTTTAAAAGATTGAATCGCAGGGTAACGCGCCGCTAATTCTGGCATCATCACCGAAGAAATTTCTACTACAAAAGTCTCCATCGTACCGTCCGGCATGGGTAGCGCGACATAGTGTGGCTTGCGTTTGGCGGTAGCCGTATTTTCGTCTGGAGCTTGGTACAAATGCGCGCGCATCGCAGCAAGACTCAATTGTAAATGTCGAGCGTGCCGAAGATTGAGTTCTTTTCCTGATTTTTCGGATGGGGTTAAATTACTCGTGGGCACATCCTGCCAAAAATCGGTCGTATTTTGTGCGACTGCCACACTTGACAGTAGCGCGAAAAGTATCGTAAATTTGATTTTCATATCTATGCAAATTGATTTTTTTTAATATTGAACAAAAATAGACATCCTACCCAACTTTGCGCGAAGTGGTGTGTAAAATTGTCGCTTGTTTGCAGAATTCTTGTCCGCAGTCGTTTCGGAAACTTTCAAAGTGCTGCAAACGTTAGGCTATTGAATATGAATACGAAGGAGCAAGCGATCGCTACAATGAATGACCTCGGCAGGCGCGGCGTGCCATTTCTGTTTGTGATGGATTATAAAATGCAAACGCCGACTATTCTGCCTTTGACAGATGTAAACGCAAGTGGAATTCTATTTGAAGTAAACGGCGTAAAAAATTATACACAGCCAAAATCTTTACAAACTCCTATTTTTTTTGAAAAATATCCTATTTCGTTTGCCGAATATGAAGCGAAGTTTGAACTTGTAAAACGCCACATTCAAGAAGGCAATAGCTTTTTGGTGAACCTCACGCAACCCACGCCGATTGTTACGAATCTCTCTTTACGCAACATTTTTTTGCAAAGCAAAGCCCGTTACAAACTCTGGTGGCGCGACCAATTCGTGTGCTTTTCCCCCGAAATTTTTGTACAAATTCGCGACGGACAAATCGCTTCTTTTCCTATGAAAGGCACGATTGACGCGGCTATTCCAAATGCGGAACACTTGATTTTAGCTGATTTTAAAGAAAAAGCCGAACACAATACCATCGTTGATTTAATCCGAAATGACTTGAGCATGGTCGCCCACAACGTGCGCGTAGAACGCCTGCGCTACGTGGAGCAAGTGCGCACGAGTGCTAAAAATTTATTGCAAGTCAGTTCTAAAATCATAGGAGATTTGGATGTAAATTACCGTTCTAACTTAGGCAATCTATTATTTCAATTGTTACCAGCCGGTTCTATCACAGGTGCGCCAAAGCCAAAAACATTGGACATCATTCAAGAAGCCGAAGGCTATGATCGCGGTTTTTACACAGGTATTTTTGGATTATTTGATGGTGCGAATGTAGATTGCGGCGTCCTGATTCGATTTATAGAACAAATAGAAAACGGGTTGATTTATAAAAGCGGCGGCGGCATCACGGCATTCAGCAAAGCGGAGAAAGAATATCAGGAAATGATAGATAAAGTGTATTTGCCGATGAAGGTCAGCTACCAACTGTCTGAACTGTGATTTTTTTGATTATTGTGATGCTTATGATTTAGACACTGCCTGCATTCCATGCACGCGCCGCGAAAAAACTTTGCGCCTTTGCGGCTTTGCGTGAAAAATATCCACGCCATGTGCGAAATCTGCGGGAGAAAATCTATGTTTGCTAAAACACCAATCCAATCCAATTCATCATGAAGCACCTATTAACCCTTTTTCTACTCTGTTTTTGTATGGTTGTAATAAATGCACAAAAAACAGAACAAGATATTATAAAATCCATTGATGCCAAGTACATCGAATATTCCAGCATCGCTCGCAAAATCTGGGAATTTGCCGAACTCGGTTTTCTGGAAACCAAAAGCACGGCTTTATTGCAAGAAACCTTAAAACAAGCGGGTTTTGCCATTGAAACCGGCGTTGCAGAAATGCCAACGGCTTTCGTAGCGAGCTACGGACAAGGCAAACCCATTATCGGTATTCTCGGAGAATTTGATGCGCTGCCCGGTGTCTCACAAGATGCAGTTCCAGAGCGAAAAACAGTTGAAGGCAGACCCGCCGGTCATGCTTGTGGTCATCATTTGTTTGGTACGGCTTCTACGGCGGCAGTTATCGCGGTGAAAAATTGGCTCGTTCAGAATAAGAAACAAGGCACGATTCGCTTTTACGGTACACCTGCGGAGGAAGGTGGCTGCGGCAAAGTGTATATGATTCGGGCAGGTTTATTTAATGATGTGGACGCTGTTTTACATTGGCATCCCTCTTCCGAAAATCAAGCCAGTGCAGAGAGTAGTCTCGCAATCGTAAGTGGAAAATTTCGGTTTTATGGTGTTGCTTCTCATGCTGCTGCTGCGCCAGAACGCGGTCGCTCGGCACTCGACGGCGTAGAAGCGATGAATAATATGGTCAACCTGATGCGCGAACACGTACCGGAGCAGGCACGCATTCACTACATTATCAGCGAAGGCGGCGAAGCGCCCAACGTGGTACCGGCTTTTGCCGAAGTGGAATACGTGGTGCGTCACCCCCATCGGGAAGTCGCAAAATCCATCTGGGATTGGGTCGTAAAAGCGGCGCAAGGTGCAGCGATGGGTACCGAAACGAAAATGGAATCCGAAATCATGGGCGGTCTTTATAATCTGATGCCCAATGCGATCTTAGCAAAAGCAATGGATGCAAGTCTGCATAAAGTGGGCGGCTACACGTATACTTCTGAAGAACGCGCTTTCGCTCAAAAAATACAGCAAACCTTTACCATCAAAGCCCCGGCATTAGAAACCACCAATCAAGTGGATTCTTTTGAAGTGCGCGAAACACCTTTCCCCGCTTCTACCGATGTGGGCGATGTAAGTTGGGTGGTGCCGACGGCGGGTTTGGATACTGCCACTTGGGTACCCGGCACCTCGGCACATAGCTGGCAGGCAGTGGCGGCGGGCGGCATGAGCATTGGCTATAAAGGCATGATGGTGGCGGCGAAAACCGTAGCCCTCACGGCAATCAATCTGTACGATAATCCAAAAACGATTGAAGAAGCTTGGAAAGAATTGAAGAGAAGACGTGGTGCGGATTTTAAATATGAATCTTTGCTAGGAGACCGTAAACCGCCATTGGATTTTCGGAAGTAAATTTTTACAGGGTCCTTTTCGGAAATGATGTTTTACGTTGTCTTTTTTGGAAACGAGTCGTGCGTGAAGGATAGCAGCGGTTCCGTCCCGCAGGGCGGAAAGAGCGGATAGCCTGACCCCGCCGCCTGCCACCATACATCGCATTTTTAAAATGCTCCATATCTTGGCAGGCAGCGGGGACACGCCCAAAAAATTCTTTTATTTTTAGTTAGCGCTTACGGCTTCCTTTTGTTTGGCAATAAAGTCGAATGCCCACTCGCTGGTCACAGATTTTGGACGCTCCAATGGCATCCCCAATGCGCGAGACCAACACAGTGCCGCCAGTACGCCCAGCGCACGCGATACCCCAAAAAGCACCGTGTAAAAATTCGCTTCTGTCAAACCATAATGAATCAACAACGCGCCGGAATGCGCATCCACATTGGGCCACGGGTTTTTTATTTTTCCGAGACTTTGCAAAATGGGCGGTACGACGTCAAACACATCCCACACCACTTGTACCATATCACTGTCCTTGATGTATTGCTCGGCGAAGGTTTTTTGCGCCATGAAACGCGGGTCGGGGCGACGCAACACAGCGTGACCATAACCCGGCACCACTTGACCGGAAGCAATCGTACCTCTTACGTATTCTGCAATTTGTTCTTTGGAGGGGCGACTCGTGCCGAGTTTTTCGGTCATTTCATTAATCCACAACACAACTTCTTGATTTGCAAGCCCATGCAAAGGTCCAGCAAGCGCATTGATACCAGCCGCAAACGATAAATAAGGGTCGCTCAAAGTAGAACCTACCAAATGCACGGTGTGCGCAGAGGCATTTCCACCTTCGTGGTCGGCGTGAATCGTGAGGTATAAACGCATCAAGTTTTTGAAATCGGCGGTGTCAAAACCAAGCAAGTGTGCAAAATTTCCAGCCCAGTCTTCGTTTGTATCTGCCGCAATATGATTGCCCTGATGGAAAGTACGGCGATAAATGTAGGCTGCAACCTGCGGAACGCGGGCAATCAGATTCATAGCATCTTCATACGTCGGGTCCCAGTGTTCCGTTTTGGAAATACCTTCGTGGTAGCGCTGTGCGAAAATACTGTCGCTCTGCATGGCATTGATGGCGATGACAAACTGCGTCATCGGATGGGTATTTTCGGGAAGTACTTCCAACACTTGAAAAACGTGCTTCGGTACTTCGCTGCGCTTTTTCCATTCTTCCGTCAACCAATTGACTTCTTCCTCCGTCGGCACTTCTCCAATCAGCATTAACCAAAACAGACCCTCCGGGCGTGGTTCTTGGTCTCCTTTCGGCAATGATTCTCTCAACTGTGGAATGGAATATCCGCGAAAGCGAATGCCTTCTATCGCGTCCAGTTCGGAAGTTTCCCAAACCATTGTTTTGATGTCGCGCGCGCCGCCATACACTTGCGACATCGTGACATCATCCACAACGGTTTCTCCGTGCTCTTTCAACATGGCTTTAATCTGGTCGCGCAAAGCCGTCGCTTTCTCTATAAATTTCTGTTTCAGGGGATCCATCAGCGTGTTTGTTGTATTTTTAGAAATAGGTTATTAATTTAGACTTTAGACGATAGATTTTAGACATTAGACAAGCGCAAAACAAACGGTTCATTTTATATTACTAAAACTTATAAAGTTCAAACAAGTATTAAGGGGGGCTTGTTTGAAAAATCACTCGATTTCGAGCAGCCCCAATTCAAGTTGTTCTTTGGTAGCACCTTGACGTTTCAGGTCTTTGAGTTTTTCGGATTCGCGCTTGCGCCGCTCGGCTACTTGTGCTTGATAGATTTTGGTTTGCTCGTCGGTCAACATTCGTTTGATATGGTTTTCGGTGGCGATACGTACCGTGGCGCGTTTGCGCAGGTAATTTTCGTAATCAGTGCTTTTTATTTTTTCCACTTCTTGCAAATTCGTCAACCGACGTTCTTGAATTGCAGTCATTTTTGCCTTTTGCTCCGGCGTGAGTTGATAGCGTACAGCTACTTCATTCGTCGCTTTTTCTATTTCTTTTTTGCTTACTTTTGATTGGGCAGTAAGTGCAGTTGTCAGACAAACCGCAGCGAATAAAATCAGTAATTTTCTCATTTTTTTGGGAATTTTTATAAAACATTGCCAAAATACAACTTTTGATGGTTTTCGTTTTTTAATAACGGTAGATTTGTATTTTTTTTTGCAAAAATTTAGCGGGAAGCTCTTATAGCAATTTTTTAACCGCAGAGGGCGCAGCGTGTTACGTGAATCATAGCAATCATAAAAATCACAGTTCAGACAATTGCCGCAGCGGGTATAGGGAATCATAAAAAATCAAATAAATCATAGTTTAAGATGTTAATTATTGAGGATGTGTTGGTGAGTGACGATATTATTTCAGAACAATTTATTTGCAATTTGAATGCTTGCAAAGGTGCGTGCTGCTGGGAAGGGGACTATGGTGCGCCGTTGGAAGAGGCGGAACTGCCGATTTTGGAATCCATTTATAAACAGGTAAAACCTTTTTTGACACCGGAAGGAATCAGAGCTATTGAGCAGGCAGGCGTTTATACATATTCGGAAGATGTGGAAGATTTTGCAACGACGCTCGTCAACGGTGGTGCGTGTGCCTACATGACGCGCGATGAAACTGGCGTGGCACACTGCGGCATTGAGCAGGCGTATCGGGCAGGTGTGATTGACTTTCGCAAACCGATTTCCTGTCATTTGTATCCCATTCGAGTGTCGCCCAAAAATGAGTATCAATTTGCAAGAATGAATTATGACCGCTGGGATATCTGCTCGGCGGCGTGTGCGTTGGGCAAGGAGCATCAAATGCCGGTATATCGTTTTGTAAAAGAAGCACTCATCCGAAAGTATGGCGAAGACTTCTACGAAGCGTTGGATTATGCCGCTACCGAACTCAAACCAACCGCTTCGTAAAAGGATAAACACGTTCACAAAAAAAATATATGAGCCTACCTATTGCTTTTCTTTATAAAAGGCTTATTTTTGTACCGAGAAACTACACGATTGATAAGATGCACTCGTGAGTCAAAAAAATGGAGGCGACTCCTACCCAATACAATCCTTTCCAGAAACCGATTAAAAAGTACGCTAAGAGGTCATGCACTTTACTATTTCTCCGGATTTAGCAACTAACACTTTGCAATACAGGCAAGTACGCCATTCTGATTTCAGCCTGTGCAAGGAAAATCGGTTTTTACAAAATAGCCCAATTAAATACTGGACGTATTTTATGGATGTGACTTTTTAGAAGAAAGTTGCAACTTGATTATAGTTTTTGTCTCAGCAAGAAGAAGCAAGAAATGGACAAATTGTAATTCCACGATTGAAAGAACTACGTTAAACTCTTTTTGAAGTTGGTTTTTGTAGCAGCCTGGCACATTTGTCAGGCTGCATTTTTTTTGTCCCGATGGGACCATTTATCATTCAAATCCTTGAACTGCTAAACCTTAATCTCAACCTCAGCCTCCACTTAATTCGCCATGTCCGACAAAAACTTAATCCGTATCAACTGAATCTCTTCCATCGTCACATCATCTTCGCGCATTTTTTTGTAAGCAATCTTTGCGGAATCGGTTTCAGCAGTCATGAAATAGTCGTAAATATCTTCGCGTGCGTACTCGTCTACAAATTCTTCTAGATAATAATCAATATTGACTTTGGTGCCAGAAGTAACGATTGCATCGAGTTCCTCCATAAATTCGTCCATCGTCAGCCCATTCGTTTCGGCTAAGTCTTCGAGCGGCATTTTTCTATCAATGCCTTGAATGATGTTAACTTTTAACTTCGACTTATTCGCTACCTGTTTCACCACAAAATCTGTCGGGCGCTCTACTTCATTTTCTTCTACATATTTGGAAATCATGACTAAAAATGGCTTTGCATAACGGGTTGCTTTCCCGCTACTTACGCCAGATATTTTCGTCATGTCCTCCATCGTGATTGGATACTGCGTCGCCATATCTTCCAAAGACGGGTCTTGAAAAATCACATACGGCGGAATATTCAAACGCTTGGCTTCGCGGCGGCGGAGGTCTTTGAGCATACTGACCAGCACTTCGTCCAGCACGGCGGTTTTAGCGGGAGAGTCGTCTGCATCGGCGGCGGCTTTATCAAAATCGTGATTGAGCGGAATTTGAAACGGTTGTGGATGCTCGATGAATGCTCGACCTTTATCGGTCATTTTTAGCAAACCATAACTTTCAATATCTTTGTAAATAAAATCATTCAACATTGCTTGTCGCAATACGGAACCCCAGAAATTCTCCTCTTTGTCCTTTCCAATGCCAAATAATTCCCGCTGGTCGAATCGGTAATCTTTCATCTCCTTGGTCTCTCGACCCATGATGAATTCCACCGTGGTTTTGATACCAAAATTCTCTTCCAAATCGGTCACAACGCGAAGTGCTTGCTGCATTTCTTTTTTAACCTCAATTTTCGCTTTTGGAAAACGGCAATTGTCACACTTATCATCGCATCTTGAGTCATCATACTCTTCGCCAAAATAATGCAATAAAAATTTGCGACGGCAAGCAGTGGTTTCCGCATACGCCATGACTTCCTGCATGAGTTGCGCACCCATTTCGCGCTCGGCAACGGGCTTATCGCGCAGGAATTTTTCGAGTTTCATAATATCTTTATACGCATAAAAAGCGACACACTTGCCTTCCAAACCATCTCGCCCGGCGCGTCCGGTTTCTTGATAATAATTTTCAATGCTTTTTGGAATATCATAGTGAATGACAAAACGTACATCCGGCTTATCAATGCCCATTCCAAAAGCAATCGTCGCCACAATCACGTCTATATCTTCCATTAAAAAATCGTCCTGCGTATGACTACGGGTTTTCGCATCCAAACCAGCGTGGTACGGAGCTGCTTTTATATCATTGACTACCAATACTTTAGCAATATCTTCTGCCGCTTTTCTACTTTGTACATAAATGATGCCCGACTGTCCCGGTACGGCTTTGACGATTTGGACAATGCTTTTCATCACTTGGTCGTACTTCCCTTTGGGACGTATTTCGTAGTAAAGATTATCGCGATTGAAAGAAGAGATAAACGTGTTCACCTTCTGCATATCCAAGTTTTTCAGAATGTCTGATTTTACCTTTGGCGTAGCAGTGGCAGTGAGTGCGATAATTGGAATTTCTTTATTAATCGTGTCCAACATCCCCCGAATTCTGCGGTATTCCGGTCGGAAATCGTGTCCCCATTCTGAAATACAATGCGCTTCATCCACGGCGACAAAGGAGACATTCACTTGTTGAAAAAACTCAATATTTTCTTCTTTGGTAAGCGTCTCTGGGGCGATGAATAGGAGTTTGGTTTTGCCGTCGCTGATGTCCTGTTTCACCAATTTCATCTGCGCTTTGGTGAGCGAAGAATTGAGAAAATGCGCCACATCATCACTCTGGCTGTACCCTCGGATGGAATCCACCTGATTTTTCATCAGCGCAATCAACGGGGAAATGATAATGGCAGTGCCTTCGAGCATGAGAGCGGGGAGTTGGTAGCACAAGGATTTGCCGCCGCCAGTAGGCATAATGACGAAGGTGTCATTGCCGTGCAGAATGCTTTTGATAATCGCTTCCTGCGTATCTTTAAATTTATCAAACCCAAAATACTGCTGTAGAGCATCCCGCAAAGTTTCTTTCGTTGCAGTCATAACACACTTTTCTAATTTTAGCGTAATTTTCGCTTTGTTAGTAGATAGCCTTTTTGAGATGCCAGATTGGAAGATACCAGATGCCAGACTCAAATCTCAAATCAAGTGGTCTGGCATCTGGCATCCATTAATCTGGCATCTTTAAAGATAGCATTAGAATTCATTTAAAAAAAATTCCTAACGCTTTTTTTATCAGGTAGTTGTGTGAAGGCAAAACGACCCTTTTTTAAAAAGCAGCCAAAAATAATAAAAAAATTGTGATTTCCGAAGAACTTATTGTAAAAACTGCACGAAGGACCCTCGAAATTGAGATAGAGACACTTAAAGTATTGATGGACAGTGTAAATGAAGATTTTATTAATTGCGTGAAAGCCATTTTTTTATCGAATGGACGGCTGGTTGTCACCGGCATTGGCAAAAGTGCCATCGTAGCTCAAAAAATAGTGGCAACGCTTAATTCTACTGGCACTCCGGCACTTTTCATGCACGCAGCGGACGCTATTCATGGTGATTTGGGCATGATTCGACCTGAAGATTTTGTGCTTTGCATTTCTAAAAGTGGCGAAACGGCTGAGATTAAAGCCTTAGCACCTTTGGTGAAACATCTCGGCAGCGCGTTGATTGGTATGGTCAGCAATCGCGATTCTTTTCTCGGCAAACGAGCAAATTATATTTTGTTAACACCCATTGCCCAGGAAGCTGACCCAAATAATCTCGCTCCAACTGCCAGCACCACGGCTCAAATGGCAATGGGCGACGCACTGGCGACTTCTCTTTTAGCATTGCGTGGCTTTTCTTCTACCGATTTTGCGCAGATTCATCCCGGCGGTTCGCTTGGAAAGCAATTGTATTTGAGAGTGGATGACTTGTATATAAATCATGAAAAACCTGCCGTTCATCTGGAAGAAACTTTGCCCAATACTTTATTAGAAATGACTTCCAAACGGCTGGGCGCTACGGCAGTGCTGGATGATGCTGGTAAATTATGTGGCGTGATTACGGATGGCGACTTGCGTCGAATGCTCTCGCGCGGCGAAGATATTTCAAAATTACACGCCAAAGATATTATGAATCGGAATCCAAAAATAATCCCAAGTGGCACGATGGCAGTCCAGGCATTAGAAACGTTGCAACAATACAGTATTAGCCAATTAATTGTAATGGACGAAAACGATAATTACCTCGGTATCATTCACTTACACGACTTGATTCGAGAAGGAATTGTATGAAAACCTATAAGATTTCTAAAAATCTTATAGGTTTATTTTGTCACTTCAGCGCTTTCACAGTGTAGCCCGCCGCTCGGAGTAATGTGATAACGCCTTGTTTACCAGCCAAATGTCCGGCTCCAACTGCGAAAAAAGTAGGTTGTTCTACCATCATTTTTCCCATGATGGGAATCCATGCTTTATTGCGGCGCACGAGCAAAAGGTCTTCGTACTGAGCGAGGTCGCCGTCCGCTGAAATCATTTCGTTCAAGCCATTAAGGTCTTGTTTTTTGTACAACTCTACCAATTTTTTCAACTGGTCATCGCCTGCGCCCGTGCCTTCTTTTACACTTTCCACTAGCATTTTCGCTTGCGCTTCGTACGGAATACTATCAAACATACTCATCTGAAATTCAGCTGTTTCCAGACCTGCAACGGATTTTTTTTGCGCTTTTGCCAATTCCATCAACTCGATTTCATACGACATCATGCTGCTATTTTCATCTTCGCCGCCCATGTTCATACTTTCAGGATTCATAGCCGATAGGAACATCGGTTTCATACGCTCCAACATCATCATCGGCAAGCCCATTTTTTCAAAATGCGTTTTTACCAGCGTATAATCCTCGTCGTTCAACAAGTCGCTCAAGGTTTTGCCATCCGCCATAAATGCTTTCATCATCAGCGGCATCATCACGGCGATGTCGCTCATTTCTTCCATATTGATTTCAAAAGTCACGCGCTTGGCTTTTTCCAATGATTTTCTGGTCACGTCCGTCAGAATGAAATCTTTTTTATCAATCATGTGAATCGTGCCAAACAAGTAGGACGGTTCTTTCAATTCCTTGCCCGTAATTTCCCACAATAACGAATTTTCTAACGTTGCCGTACTCGCAGCCGCCGGCTTTTGTGCAATGGCTAAGGTTAAAACCGTCAGTTTTAATATAGAAAAAAATAAGAGTCGCTTCATGTTGTGTTTTTGTGTTAATGTATTATTGTGTTTTTGTCCCCCATCACTTGGTCTCTATAATTATGGCACTCTTTCGGATTTTGCCCACTGGTTAGTCATGTGGTCGCTCGGTCACTTTTTCTCTCGCAGATGTTGTGCTAAATCACAGCCATCATAAAAATTCATATCTACCATAGTTCAGATACTTGGTCGCTTATCACCCCATAAACCTATCACCCTATCACCTATTTCTTCAAATCTTTTGATCAAACTCATGCACAATTTGTAAAATCGAAGTAATGTCACGCATAAATTCTAAGATTAAATCAAAACTAAGGTTAGAGCGGAATATATAAGGCTCCAGCAGGTCTTTTGGTTGTGTAATACCGACGAAAAAATCCTGATCCTGAAAGGAAAAGTACAACCGCCGCCGCGTTTGCTGATAATAACGCACAATAGCTTCCTGCATTGTCTCCGGGAGGATGCCCGCTACGTGCGTGTTGGGCGTGGCGTACACCATGAATAAATTGCGAAAATCAGCGTTTAAAATCTCGAAATCCACATTTCGACCGCCTGCGAAGGTGAAATTTTTGATGGTTTTGGTTAGAAATTGTCGTCGCTCCCGGGGCCACACCATTATATTACCTTTAATCTCCGCTTTGAAACAAGCGTGTAGAAACACACCTTTAAATATAGTATTCAAATCCGCCCGAATCGGCGAGTTCTCTCGTACATCTAATTCGCACAATCCAAACTCAATTTCTCCAATTCTACCCCTTATCGTATCCTCCGCCAAATAGTAGGGCGCACTGGTCGCAAATATGCAACTCGATTGAAATAACTTTTTTGGCAAACCTTCTTTTGGACTATAAACCAAAGGATAATTCGAGTCGAAATTTGGACCATTGTCAATAAAATCGAGTAATAATTCTATAATATTCGGTTTGAAACGCTGCCGAAAACGTTGAATTTGCCGAAATAAATAACCGATATACACCACATGCGGAATGAGCAAAATGAATGTTACAACCGGAATATTTACATAAAACTGGAATGCTGCCAAGCCACCTAAAATGAATAAAGAAAAAAATAACAAACGTAGCAAACGCAAGCGTTGTCGCTCCATCCGCAGCAATTCTGGTGCAATGGTATGTGAATAATACAATCGAAATTCGTCGAGTCGCTCCATAATTTGGGTTAAGCGTGGTACCTCTTTATAATGCGCCACACTTTTACACGAAAATAGAAATAAAATTGGCTTGGGTACAACCTTTAAGCTGTTATGAAATTCTTTCTATCTGAGAAGGAACGAAATATTACCAATATTCCGGCGTTCCAGTGTTTCCATATTTCCAAAAAAAGTTGTAATTTTGCGTCCTTATGAAAAAGAACCGATTGATAGGGTGGTTTGGTTTGGTGTGCTTATTGCTAATAACTGCTTGCAAAAGTGAATTTGAACGGGTGCGCGCCACTGGCGACCCAGAGGTTTTGTATGCAAAAGCGAATGAATATTACACCGCAGGCGAGCATCAAAAAGCGCAGACGCTGTACGAATTGGTGTTGGGCAGCTTTAGAGGCAGACCAGAGGCGGAGGAAATTTATTTCAAATACGCTTACACCTATTATCAGCTACAGCAGTATATTTTGGCTTCTTATTATTTTAAAAACTTTTCGCAAACCTATACCAATAGCCCGAAGCGCGAGGAAGCGGATTTCATGAGTGCGTACTCCAATTATCAGTTGTCACCAGTATATCGCCTCGACCAAACTTACACTTTAAAGGCAATTGATGAATTACAAACTTTCGTAAATACTTACCAGCGTAGCAATCGGGTGCAGGAAAGTAATAAACTCATAGACGAAATGCGCGCCAAGTTGGAACGCAAGGCATACGAAGAGGGCAGATTGTATTTTGACCTGCGGATGTACCAGTCTGCAACTCATGTGATGGAAAATTTGTTAAAAGATTTCCCAGAGACGAGGAATGCAGAAGAAGTGCGGTTTTTAATTGTGCGCTCCGCATTTCTGCTGGCAGAAAATAGTGTGGTAGACAAACAAGAAGAACGGCATCAGGAAGTAGTGGCAAAGGCGACTGCGTTTTTGGCGCGTTACAAACAAAGTGGATACAGCAAAGAAGTGGCAACGATTCAAAGTGATTCAACTAAAAAATTAAATCAATTAAAGAATGTCGGATATCAAAACAAAAGTGCAGGGTCTGGATCCCAACGTTAGAGCGCGGGACGTGGGCGAGTTGGCAAATGCTACCAGCAATATTTATGAAACCTTGGTCATCATCGCCAAGCGTGCCAGACAATTAAATGTAGACATCAAATACGAATTGCAGCAAAAATTGGATGAATTCGCAGTTTCTTCCGAAACCATCGAAGAAATCAACGAAAATAAGGAGCAAATCGAAATATCCAAATTCTACGAGCGCCTGCCGAATCCGGCTATTATCGCTACGGAAGAATTTTTGGATGGCGATATTTATTATCGGCAGGGGAACCGTCCCAAACCAACGAAAAAGCCCGAATTTCCTAAGTAAAATAGGATTACTGTCCATCAATATAACGGCGTTCTAATAGTTATTGGGACGCCGCTACGATTTCTCACCATGACTAACCTTTCCGGTATAAAAATACTGCTGGGCGTCACCGGCAGCATTGCGGCTTACAAAGCCGCTTTTCTTACCCGTTTATTGATTAAATCTGGCGCCGAAGTGCAAGTGCTCATGACGCAGGCAGCCACTGGTTTTATCACGCCACTTACCCTTTCTACTTTATCAAAAAAGCCAGTTTTTACAGCCGTCAGTACCGAAGAAAGTTGGAACAACCACGTCGAATTAGGACTTTGGGCGGACGCGATGCTCATTGCACCGATGACGGCAACTACTTTGGGAAAGCTGGCGCACGGCATTTGTGATACCATGCTCGCAGCAGTTTATCTCTCGGCACGTTGTCCGGTTTTTTTTGCGCCCGCTATGGATATGGATATGTGGCAACATTCGGCTACGCAAGACAATGTAAAACGATTGCAAAGTTTTGGTAATCAATTGATTCCGGTTGAACATGGAGAACTCGCAAGTGGACTCGTTGGGGAAGGGCGGATGGCAGAGCCGGAACATATTGTGTCGTTTTTGGAAGATTTTTTTAATAAAAAACAAGATTTTGCAGGGAAGAAAATCCTAATCACGGCGGGACCGACGTATGAACCCATTGACCCAGTGCGTTTTATCGGCAATCGCTCTTCCGGTAAAATGGGCGTGGCAATTGCAGATGCGGCTGCCAAGCGTGGCGCTCAAGTGACGCTCATTCTGGGTCCTTCCAAAATGATTCCAACCCAATTCAATATTCAAATTATAAAAGTAGAAACGGCGCAGCAGATGTATGAAGCAGCGTTGCAGCATTTTCCAATCACAGATATTGGTATTTTATCAGCAGCAGTCTCCGATTATCGTCCAAAAGAAACTGCTTTGCAAAAAATAAAACGGCACGGAGAAGACCTGACGATTGAATTAGTCGAAAACCCTGACATTGCAGCTACGCTGGGTAAAATGAAGCGAAATGGACAACTTTTGATTGGCTTTGCATTAGAAACGAACAACGAAGAAGAGAACGCGCGGGCTAAAATAGCGAAGAAAAATTTTGATTTGATTGTCTTAAATTCACTGAATGATGCCGGCGCGGGATTTGATGGAAACACCAATAAAATTAGCATTATCAGACGGGACAATAAGTCGCGCAAATTTGAGTTAAAATCCAAAACCGCTGTTGCGGAGGATATTCTAAACGAAATTAGTACGTTGATTCAAAAATAAAGTCAAAAGATGAGCAAATTAATTATAACCGCTATCTTTTTATTCAGCATAGTAGGGCTGTCGGCGCAGGAATTAAATATGAATGCGAAGGTGAACTCACAAAAGCTGCTGAGTGCCGACCAAAAAATATTTGCCACTTTGGAGCAATCCGTTCGAGAATTTATGATCAGCCAAAAATGGACGGAAGACATTTATGAAAACGATGAACGTATCAATTGTAATTTGTTGCTCACGCTTACCGACCAGTCTACCACCAATCAAAATCTTTTTGTAGGGGAACTTTCAATACAAGCGTCGCGCCCTGTGTATGGCACTGATTACGAGACGGTTATATTTAATCATATTGATAAAAGTATCACATTTACCTACGAACAGTACCAGCCACTCGTCTTTAGCAAAAATGCATACAACGATAACTTGTCTTCTATTTTGTCTTTTTACGCCTATATTATACTCGGTATGGATGCCGATTCATTTTCCCCATTTGGCGGCGATAAATATTTTCAAAATGCACAAGATATTATCAGTAACCTGCCAAGCGGGGTCAGCGGTTCTGACAGTGGCTGGAAAACAACGGTAGATAAAAATCGCTTTCGGATGATGGAAAATATCCTCTCCGCTCGCGTGCGCCCGTATCGGCAGGCGATGTACGACTATCATCGGCAAGCCTTAGACGTAATGGCGCTGGACGTTGCCAAGGGCAGGCAAACCCTCGTGGATGCCTTGCAAAAAGTGAGTGATGTCAATCAGGCATATCCCAATACTTTGATTATACAAATGTTTACAAATACAAAAGCGCAGGAAATTATTGAGATTTTTAAACGGGGCAGTTTGCAGGAGCAAGATCGGGTCATTCAAATCATGTCTCGTGTAGATCCTTCTAATTCAAGCAATTACAGAGGTATTAAATAAGGAGTTATATTGTTGAATAGCTGAACTTTTAGATGGTAATGAAATTGAAAATAGTTACTTTTTGTGGGTGCTTGTATTTAATATTGCCTTGTATTGGTTGGGCGCAGCGAGAGCCATGTGCGCCGCCAGCGTATGATTCCCTTTTTAAACGAAATGTGTATTCATTTGTAGAAGAGCAGCCGGAGTATCCAGAAAGGACAGCGGCATTGATGAAATATATAGCTAAAAATGTCACTTATTCTGCTGTTGCAAGAGAAAATGGACTTGATGGAACCGTTTATATTGCTTTTATTGTAGAAACAGATGGAAGCATCAAAGATATAATGTCCAAAAAACCTAACTACATGGACGAAGCTCTTATCAAAGTAATAAAAGGGATGCCACCTTGGAAACCCGGAAAATGTAATGGCGAAGCGGTAGCCGTTAGATATTCACTGCCATTTCGAATTTGTTATAGGTAACATAAACACACAAACACATCAACACACGAACACATCAAATCGCTATTTTTGCCTCAGGCACAGGTTCTAACGCGAAAAAAATAATTGAATATTTTAAGAAAAATCAAAATATAAACGTTTCATTAGTCGTATCTAATAAGAAAGATGCGCTAGTGCTGGATGTGGCGCGTGCAAATGGGATTGAAACGTTAGTGATTGACCGAAAAGAATGGTACCAAAGCGAGACTTTATTGCAACTATTACAAGCGAAAAGCATTGATTTTATTGTGCTGGCTGGCTTTTTGTGGCTATTGCCAAAATATTTGATACAAGCGTTTGATAGAAAAATAGTGAACATTCATCCAGCGTTATTACCAAAGCACGGCGGCAAAGGAATGTACGGGATGCGCGTACACGAGGCAGTAAAAACGGCAAATGAATTGGAAACCGGTATTACCATTCACTACGTGGACGAACATTATGATGAAGGCGACATTATTTTTCAAAAAAAATGTGTCCTAACGCCGGAAGATACGTCACAAGAAATAGCACACAAGGTGCAATTATTAGAGCATGAATATTTTGCGCCAGTGATTGAAAAGTTATTGATGAGCAATGCGTGACTTTTACAAAATAATTCGTTTTAAGCAAAGCGACTTCTGCTGTAACGCACTTAGAATAAGCGATATTACGCATCTACTTTTTTTGAAAATCACTTTCCCAAAATATTTATTTTTATACGAATTCGTATTACATTTTAATGCAAAAACTATGGCTACAAGATTTCTCATCCTCGCGCTCGGTTTGTGTGTTTCCTCACTTGTGACTGCGCAAGACCTGAGTTGGAAAAAACACGTCAACCTTGCCGAAGACTTCAATAAAGAAGGCAAATACGCCGAAGCTGCTGACAATTACGAAAAGGCTTGGAAAAAACGAACCAAAGATAAAGACCTGATTTTCAATGCTGGAGAAGCGTATTATCAGATAAAAGACTATCGCAAAGCAGCGGAAGCGTACGCCAATGTGAAAGACGAAAACAGTAAATATCCATTGGTAGGCTTGAAATATGCGCGCAGTCTCAAACAAGACGGTCAATATGACAAAGCCAAGCGAGAATTCAACAACTTTTATCAAAATTATACGGGCGAATCCAAAAACATATTAGAAGAAATCATCAAAACCGAAGTGCAAGGCACAGAGATGGGCATGAAAGCCGCTTCTATGATGGACAAAAAAGTGGAAATCCGCTACCCCGAAGGAGTCAATTCTGCATCATCGGATTTCGCGCCGTTCTCTTATGCCGATGATGTGCTATATTTTTCTTCTACGATGGGTGGCAAAGCGCGTATTTATCGGTCGCAGCGCAGCGGCAATAAATGGTCGAAAGCATCTACACCAGAGAATTTTCCAGTGATTCAAAACGACCAACATTATGGCAATAGCAGCCTTTCGGCAAGTGGAAACCGTTTTTATTTCACGATATGTAGTGGCGATAAGCCTTGGGGCGACCTGACCGCACGTTGCGAAATTTTTGTACTCAAACGCCGCAACAACACTTGGGCACAACCGGAACGCCTCCCCGATTTCGTCAATATGGATAAAACCACAGCTACGCACCCCAATGTCGTGCAGCAAGGCAACCGCGAGATTTTATATTTTGCATCGAATCGGGAAGGCGGTAGAGGCGGCATGGATCTTTGGTATACGAGCCGCGATATATCCAATGACAATTCTGAATTTTCTTTCCCCATCAATGTCGGTAGCCCGGTCAACACGTTGGGAGACGAGATTACGCCGTTTTATGATGTGGTAGATGGTACTTTATATTTTGCTTCTAATGGATTGGCTTCGATTGGAGGTTTCGATATTTTCAACTCAAAAGGCGATGGCACGCGCTGGGCAACCCCTGAAAATAAAGGAATGCCGCTCAACTCTGGTGCGGATGATTATTTCTTTGCACAAAATAAATCTGGTTCAGGCGGTTTTTTGGTTTCTAATCGCACGTCTGGCAGTCAGAAAACCACCACTCGGGATGAAGATATTTTTGAATTCACTTCCAATGAGAAAAGAATTAGTTTGAAAGGAAGTGTGTATGATAAAGCCTCCGGTAGTTTGGTGCCACAGGCAACCGTTACTTTATTTGAAGTAAATGGAAATAATGAGAATCTGGTAGATCGTAAAAGTTTTACGGATGGAACGTATTTATTTGATATAAAATCGGGTAAAACGTTCAAAGTGCTGGTAGAAAGTAATGAATATGCGCCCTACAATTTTACTTTCACAGCGGATGATCCGACTTTGTACGTTTACGGACAGCCTGTATATATGGATAAATCTGGTGGTTCAACCGCAATAACAGATCCTGGAACAGAACCTGCCGTTGTAAAAACGCCAAAAACGAATCCGACGAAAAAAGAAGATTCGTACATTGTACGTGGCAAATCGAAAGAAGATAATTTAGAAATCGTGACATCTGCGCCGCGCCATCAGGGTGTTTATTATAGAATCCAATTGGTAGCTGTAAAAAAGTACGACTCAGAAGCGGCTTCTTACACGCCGGTCAAGGAAACAGGGCAATTGCAAACTGAATTTATTGTAGATAAAAAGTTGACTCGGGTACTCATCGGCGATTATTTTACAAAAGAAGAAGTAATGACCGCCCTCGACCGAGTGAAACAGCAGGGATTTGAGAAAGCATTTATTGTACAATATGAGGACGGCGAACGTTTCGGACAAGTAAAGATGTAGCATCGCTTCCTCCCCCTCGTGCCACACAATTTTTTATAAAGTCAGGCGACGTCCAAATGAACGGATATCACCTGACTTTTTTTGTAGAAAACTTGTTTATCAAACTGCGTGTTTTACCCTGTAACATTATTTTTTTTAGCACGTAGAACACTTAAAAACGATGTGAACTATGTGATGAAATTAAGCCAGAAGGGCTTTATAAATCATTTTTAAAGTATAGCACAAAAATTTTTATAGGATGATGGATGTTCAGACTTCAATGTACACGTACCAAATGATCCCTAACGACCCGCTCAAAGTGCGGATTTACACCTTGCACAATGGTTTGAAACTTTTTTTGAGTGTCAATAAAAACGAACCTCGTATTTATACCAATATCGTCGTTCGCTCCGGTTCTAAACAAGACCCCGCGGAAACCACCGGCTTGGCACACTACATGGAACATATGTTGTTCAAAGGAACCAGTCAAGTTGGTGCATTGGATTGGGAAACAGAAAAAATATATTTGGAAAAAATATCTGATTTGTACGAACAGCATCGGCAAACCACAGATGAGGTGGAACGCAAAACCATTTATTCCGAAATAGATAAATTATCGTTTGAAGCGGCAAAGCTCGTCGCCACCAGCGAATACGACAAATTGTCCAGTGCTATTGGCGCAAAAGATACGAATGCCTACACTTGGTTTGAACAAACGGTGTATGTGAACGACATCCCCGCCAACGAACTCGAACGCTGGATGCGCCTCGAATCCGAACGCTTTCAATTGCTGGCGTTGCGGCTTTTTCATACCGAATTGGAAACGGTGTATGAAGAATTTAATATTGGGCAGGACAAGGATTTTCGGAAGATGAGCAATGCGATTCGCGCCTCCTTATTTCCCAATCATCCGTATGGAACTCAAACCACGATTGGCAGTGCGGCGCATCTCAAAAATCCTTCCCACGTCAATATTCAACGCTATTTTCAGACGTACTACGTGCCGAATAATATGGGCATCATGCTCGCCGGAGATTTTGACCCGGAGGAAGTCGTTGCCTTAGCCGAGCAGTATTTTGGAACGTATGAAGCGAAACCCATTCCACCATTCACATTTGGAGCGCAGCCGCCGATTGAAGCACCGATTCGCAAGGAAGTATTTGGACAGGAAGCACCTTACTTGGAACTGGGGTGGCGGTTTGGTGGTAGCCACACGAGCGACCAGTTGATGTTGCTGCTGCTGCAAGGGATTTTACACAATGAACAAGCCGGCTTGCTGGATATTCATTTGAATCAAGAGCAAAAAGTATTGGAATCTGACGTTTGGCAGTGGTTGCATGAGGATTATTCCGCATTTGGTTTTTATGGAAAGCCCCGCGAAGGGCAGTCGTTGGAGGAAGTGGAGCAATTGCTGCTGTCTATGGTAGAAAAATTAAAGACCGGCGATTTTGAAGATTGGCTCATTGAAGCGGTTATAAAAAATTATAAACTCGAAGAATTACAAGAAACCGAGTCGAATTTGGCGCGGGTTAGTGCTTTTACACACACCTTTGTCTTGGGCATTGAATGGGAGCGATGGGTGCGTCAGATTGAGGATTTAAAGGGCATTACCAAAGAAATGGTGATGCAATTCGCGCAGGAAAAGATGCAGAATAACTATGTAATTGTGTTCAAGCGGCAAGGAACAGACCCGAATATTATCCGAGTAGAGAAGCCGGAGATTACCGCCGTTGAATTGAATCGAGATAGCAATTCTGCCTTTGCAAGCGATTTTTTGTCTCGAGAAGTGCCGCGTTTACAGCCTGTTTTTACCGATTTTGAAAAAGTAATCCAACACACGACGCTCGCCGATGGCTTGCAATTGGACTATGTTTATAATCCACAAAATCCACTTTTCCGGCTGGATTATATTTTTGAAATGGGAAAGCTGAGTGACCGCAAACTGGCACTGGCATTACAATATTTGCCTTATTTGGGTACAGACCGCTACACGCCAGCAAGATTGCAGCAAGAATTTTACCGACATGGTTTGAGTTTTGATGTGTACAATAGCGATGAGCGCGCTTACATTACGCTTTCCGGTTTGGAGGAATCGCTCGAAACGGGCATTCGTTTGTTTGAACATATCCTTGCCAATGTGCGCGAAGACAACTCGGCGTTGCAAAACATGATTGAAGACGTGCTTGTAAAACGCCAAAATGCGAAACAAGATCGCGACACTATTCTACGCGATGCTTTGTCAAGTTATGCCCGATATGGCGCGGAATCGCCTTTTACATTTCGACTGCCGGAACCCGAATTGCGCAGCTTACAGCCCAATGAACTCGTGGCACGTATCCATTCGCTCACGTCCTATCAGCACCGCATTTATTACTATGGTCAAAAACCGATGGCGGAAATCGCGCAGCTTTTGGAGCAGGAACACCAAGTGCCGACTGCGTTACAACCGATTATTGCACCTAAGCATTTTCCACAATTAGCAATGGAGCGCAACTGCGTGTATTTCTTAGATTTTCCGATTGTACAGACCGATATTATGTTCATTTCGCGCGGCACGCCGCACTTTAGTCTGGAAGAATATAGTATCAATCGCTTGTATAATGAGTATTTCGGCTACGGGTTGTCGTCCATCGTTTTTCAGGAAATACGGGAGTCCAAAGCATTGGCGTATTCTACCTACGCGCTGTACTCGTCTCCACGTCGGCAAAATCAAGCGCATTATCTACAAGCCTACGTAGGCACGCAGCCCGACAAAATCTCGGATGCCGTTCCTGCGCTCCTAGATATTATGGAAAATATGCCAGTCATTCCTTCTCAAATTGAGACGGCGCACCGCACCATTTTACGCCAGATGGAAAGCGACCGATTGCCCCCTCGAAATGTCTACTGGCAAGCCGTGGCGACTCGTGATCTGGGCTTCACCAAAAACCTTTCGCCAGAATTATACCAAGCGATGCAAGCTGCTAATGTAGATACGCTTACCGATTTTCAACAACGATTTATAAAAGGTAGAGCCTTCAATATCATCGTATTAGGCAATAAAAAAGAAGTAAATCTAGATTATTTAGCCAAGTTCGGAGCTGTGCAGGAACTGACGATGGAGCAGGTATTTGGGTATTGAAACAAGAAGCGTGCCGCACCTTAAAGGTGTGGCACACTTGACAATTATTGCAAAATAATCTTCTCCGTAAAAACCTTCTCGCCCTGCCGGATGCTCAATACGAGTGTGCCTTTGGGTGCTTGTTTCAAATCTATTTGCTGGTAGAAGCTGCCAGAAAAATCTTTCAAGTTCAAACCATATAATTCTCTGCCTTGCAAATCATACACGCTGACGACCGTCGGTTTGGCTTCTCCTTTGAAAGATAAATTTAGCAAGCCGCTCGTAGGATTGGGCGTGGCTTTGAACCCTTCCAAGACAAGCGAACGCTCTCCAATTTTCAGGCTCGGCGCAGCAGCACTCGCAACTGGTGCAGGTGCTTCATAGCCCAATTTGAATTTAATCGGCAAGGTAAAAAGCGTCCGAATCGCTTTTCCGCCTTGCTTGCCCGGATACCATTTCGGCATGATTTTCACGACGCGCATGGCTTCCTCGTCCAATAATTTTCCATTTTCAATGCCTTTTTTTACTTCTACATTAGAAATGGAGCCGTCTTTTTCAATGACAAAACCGATGTAAGTCGTGCCTTCGATGCCCTTTTCACGGGAGTCTTTGGGGTATTTTAAATTGGAGGCAATCCATTTGAATAATTCAGGAACCCCGCCTGGAAATTCGGGTTGTTGTTCGACGAAGGTGTAGGCTTTGTCTTCTTCAACAATCTCATTTTTACGAGAAGAAACCATTTTCCCCGTATTTCCTACAACAACTACGCCTTTTTCGTCAAAAACTTTAGTCTGCTTTTCATACATTTGCGGATCAAAAATGACGAGGGTATCTTTTTTAGGATCGGCTTTTAAGTCAGATGAATTTAGAAGAAATTGAACAGGAAGCACGAATTCAGAGGCAACGGACTTGCCATCTTTTTTAGCAGGTGTCCAACTCGGCATTTGATTCACAATGCGCAACACTTCTTCACCGCAGCCATTGCTAATTCCTTTTACAATTTTTGGAGAATGAACTTTGCCCGATTCACTGATTTGAAATTTTACAACAACCTGTCCTTCAATACCTTGCTCGCGCGCCTCTTTCGGGTATTTAATATTTTTGGCTACAAAAAGCATTAGATAATTATCAGAACATTCCTTTCTTTTGGCAGCCTCTTTTTCGCCGTCACAGCCTGGGTAAAGTGCGGGTTCATCCACTTCGTTACCATTGATGCAAATTTTAACCAGTTCTTCTTCTTCTACAAAACTCACATCTATACGGCTTATATTTTCAACTGACCCGATGTATTTGTCAATATCTGTACCTGCTGGTAATTTTTCTATTCGTCCATCGGGAAAATAAATTTCAAAAGATGAATTTTTAGTCAATTGTGGTTCTTGTTGAAAGAAAGTACCCAAAGAAGCATTTGGACTTGCATTTTTGAACGATGGAATCGTGTCGCGTTGACTAGTTGGATGTTTGAAATCCTTCCCTAATTCATAAAAAATAGTCTCTTCATCTTTGATCGTGAATTTAATACCATTGGCAGCAGCGACTTCTTTTACCAATTTTTGAATGCCCGTTTTACGGTCGGGATATTCTTTAATCAAACGAATGTAAATATCGCGGGAACGGGCAAATTGCAGGTCGGTACGCATGAATGTAATGCCTCCATGCTCATTGACGTGAGTGGAATCTACATTTTCGGTCATCGCTTTTTGTAATTCTTGTCGAATTTTCGCTTCGTCGTAATCACCTCCAAGTATCGAAGTAAAGGAAATCGGAAGCTCGTCCGTCCAGTCCGCTTTGACAGCGAAAGCCATCACGAGTACCGCTAGCAAAGGCAGCGCCAGCAAGTACTTAGCCAAGTGCCGACGCGAAGATTTGGGTTGTAGCATCATCAGAATGCGTTTTTTGAGTTGTGAATGAAAATGGTTAGCAATGACAAGCGCAGGTCCGGACTGCGACTGCCGTATCAACAAATGGCCATATTGTTTCCGTTGGGCGGTGCGCAGTACGCTCGCATCGGCGATGTACTCGTGCACGGTGCGCAAGCTGCGCCGATACAGATAAATGAATGGACTGCACCAAAAAGTAGCGTTCAACAATTCTATCAAAACTACGTCTACGCTGTGCCAGCCGCGTATATGGGCTTGCTCATGCAGCAAGATTTGGGCTTCGTCTTCGGGGTCTAATGGGATATTTTTACTTAAAAACAGCAATTGAAAAAAAGAAAACGGCTGGTGCGGCTTGTTGGTTCGCACGAGTTGGTAATGGGGTTCGTTCGTGCGCTCACTTTGAAAATAAAGTCGGGCAATTTGAGTGACGCCAATCACCAGCCGGATTGTAAAAAACAGAAATCCTGTAAAATAAATAGTTCGCAAAACATCGGAAAAGCTAAGCGTAGGAGTTGCCGCGGCAGTCACGGTCACTTCCAGCGTTTGCACACCGATGGTGATAGGTTGCAAATAAATCGTCATCATTTCCGGCTGCTCGAAAAGCCATCCCCATTCCACGAGCGGAATCACCAGCCCCAATATCATCGTACCCAATAAATACCATCGGTTGAAATGAAAAAACGTCTCCCGACTTAGCAATAGCCAGTATAATCCGTAAAACACCGCCCAACAAAGGCTTACTTCGAGGATATACGTCAACATTATATTGATGTGTTTGTGTGTTAATGTGTTACTGGTACACGCCTCACTCCGTCCCTTAATCTCTAATTCTTTTCATCTCTGAATCGTCCAATTTTTCCAATAAATCCGATAACTCTTTGACATTTAACTCTTTCTCTTCCACTAAAAACGACACCAACCGATTCATCGAGCCTTCAAAATAATCGCTGACCAGCTTTTGCAGACTTTGGCGGCTGTACTCTTCTTTCGAGAGCATGGGCTGATATTCAAAAGTACGTCCATACACTTTATAAGTCAAAAAACCCTTTTCTACTAAGATGCGCAACATGGTGGAAATGGTGCTGTGCACGGGTTTCTCGTTGGTATCTTTTTCTATTTCCTCGCGGATTTGCCCGACGGTACTCGGACCGATGCGCCAGATGGCTTGCATGATTTCTTCTTCTGCTTTCGTTAATGCGTTCATTTTGTGCTATTTTTTTAATGCTTCTATTCGACGTTGAGTATAATCAGCGTGTTCTTTATCTTTGGTTGCTAAATATTGTTTGTAATACTTCACCGCCGTCCGTTTATCTTTATATGCCAAATCATGATTGTAAGCTATA
>CAZJXN010000061.1:0-28529 GCA_964549655.1 uncultured Saprospiraceae bacterium | reverse complement strand
AATACCCAAAATAGATTTAGACTGGCTCGCCCAATTAGAAGCCATCATACTAAAAAACATTGATTGTTATATGCTAAATATATCTTGGCTGGCTACTCAAATGACTATCAGTGAACGTAATATTTTTCGGAAGATTGAAAAATTTACAGGATTGACACCCAATAATTACATTCGGAGCCTCCGGTTATGTAAGGCTAAAGAATTGCTGGAAAATTATACGCTTTCTACCTTCAAAGAAGTGGCTTGCGCCATTGGTTTGAAAGACCCACATTACTTTTCCAACCTATATAAAAAGCAATTTGGGATTAAACCAAAAGATTATTTTAATTAAATAAATTCGAGAAAATAAAACTGTCAGTTTTATTGGCAAGAACCTCTAATTCATTCACGCTACATTTGTTTTATAATTAATTTATAAACTAAAAAAAATATCATGCAATAGACTTGCGTCAAAGCAAGTGCTTGATTTTCAACACTTATTGATTTTAATAAAAATTGTAAAAATATGATTCTATTAAGAAGGTATCAATAACGGTGTCTAAAATTTTTCCATTACTTTTAATACTAAAACTATTTGGATTTGGATAATTTTTTACAGCATATTTTAAAATTTGCTATTGACGCAAATTGGGCAAATTTTTCTAAGTTGTTGAAAATCAAATTGACACAAGTCTAATATAATAATAATTAATGGAGCTGGTTTCAAATCATAGATTTTCTTGGCTCCACTGATTATTGTCAAAAACTTATATCTTTGTAACAAATAATATTTTTTTAGCACAAATCAATCCATATGAAACGACTTGCGCCAATTATCACTATTATTATTGGTCTATTAATTCTTGTTTACGGTCAAGGAAGAAACAATAGCAGTGAAGCAAATATCGTCAACGCTGGACTTGTAGCAATGGGAATCGGTGTTATTTATTTTGTAATAAATCTTATGATGAGCGCAAAGAGGAATAAAGTTAATTCTTGAAAACCGCCAAACCGCCAAATAGAATAATACCCGGGTTGGCTTTGGTGAAGCTTTAGGTCTTAAAATAATCAAGATTTTATAAAAGCCGAACGCTAATTGTCTAAAAGCGATAGATCACCACGAAAATGTCAAATCGGAATAGCCGTAATAATAAATGGCTAAATGGTTACAACGTATGAAAAATTTCGCACCATTTATTTTTCTTATACTCGGAAATATTTTTGTTGCGATAGGGATTAGGTCCAATCAGGAGAGTAGTGATGGTCTATATATTATTATTGCAGGGATTTTGCTGTTATTAATCAGTATTATTATGCTTGTAATAAGCCTCAAAAAATTAAAAAACTAAATTATTAATTTATTGCTGTTTTGAAATAAAACTACCCCAAATAGCAAGCAAGTAAGTAGCCACTCAATTTGTTGACAAACAACAACTTAAACTGGATTTATTTTATAATTTAAATGTGTTCACTTAACTTGAGTAATCGAGCAATATTAAATTATATTTCTTTCGTAAAGCAAGTACGATTGGCTCTGCGTTATCTGCGCCTCTGCGGTCAAAACAAGAGTGTTTCAGCACTTAATACATTGTAAAATAATTTTTTATTAAAAAAAAATTACGCTACGCAGCGAAATTTGTTACAAGGTACTTCATAATTATTTTCTAAACATTTCTTCATTTCCCAAGTTATACCTTAAACCTTCTCTGCTATGAAGCAACTGTTATTCCTTCTACTCTTTATCAGCTTCACCGTCCTGCTTTTTGCTCAAAGCGATAACCTCTTGCAAATCAACGATCTCCGACTCGAAAAACAACGGATCGGTATGCTCGTACTCGGCTCGTGGGCAGTAGGCAACATGGCTACGGGTGCTATCCTCGTCGGGCAGCGCAAGGGCGAAGATCGCTATTTTCACCTGATGAATATCGGCTGGAATGCGGTGAATCTTGGCTTAGCGACGGTCGGCTATTTGAATGCCATTCATGCCGACCCTTCCAGTTTTGATATAGCAACCACTATTACACAACAATATAATATTGAAAAAATTCTTTTACTAAATACAGGCTTAGATGTTGGTTATATGCTTGGTGGATTATACTTAATGGAACGTTCTAAAAATAATAATAAAAATCCGGAACGTCTCAAAGGTTTTGGCAAATCTATTGTCTTGCAAGGCGGTTTTCTATTTGCTTTTGACTTGGCATTTTACTTCGTCCACGCCAATACGCGCTCGGCAGAGTGGCAGCAATTATTGAGCAGCGTGTATTTTGATGGAAATCAGGTTGGGTTGGTTTTACAATTTTAAATATAAGACACTGATTTTTTATGATATTTATGATTTGACTGATTTAATATTTTTCATAAATAATCATGTTTGATCATAATAATCAGCGTACAATTCCTAATTCTTTTTTTATCAACGCCACATTTCCAGTATGATATTTTTGCTGAATGCCGGGGAAATGATAACGCTTCCAAAGTTGTTCCGTTAAAAATTCTTTATCGGATTGTAATGCTTCTCGCAATGTGTGAATATACAAATACGAATCTTGAATACGTGCAATAATTTCTGATTTTTCAGTTGCCACATCGCCATGACCAGAAATAAGTAAATCAATCTTTCCATTTTGTAAAATGTGTTCTGCTTTCGCTAATGTTTCCTCATAATCATAACTACTGTGGTAAATAAATGGAAATTCGATATTCGATAAATAATCGCCTGCTATCCAAATGTGCTGGTTGTTAAATGCTACAATCGTAAAAATCCCGTCACTGTTGTGTCCCGGCGCGAGATAGAAAGTAATTTCTGTGTCGCCTATTTTTAATGCTTGTTCATCTTTATTTACAATATAATTTACTTTAGGGTAATCAATCATGTAAGAACGTCGAATGTAATAATCATCATCAAATTTCAAAATTTGTTGCAAATTTGATGCTCTTTCTGGATTGTCAATCAATGCCTGTGAAGCAATCACTGTTGCGTCAGGGAAAGCCTGATATCCAATAATATGGTCATAATCAGAATGGGTAAATAATAAATAAAGGGGTCGTTTTCCGCGAACGGTTTCTACAAACTGCTGAATTTCAGCTACTTCATGCGGCAGCCAAGTTGGGTCTACTATTAATACTAAATCGGGCGTTTGAATCACCGTAGAAGTCGTGCGAAACAAGGCGCTTTCAAATACGCAAACATTGGAGGTTTTAAATTGAATCATGAAGAAAGTTTAATAAGTGTGGCGAATTTCCAAAATATGCCACACCTTAGTTTAATAGGGGTGGCGAATTTGCAGAATGTGCCACACTTTATCTGCCAATATAATTATGCGGTGTAATATTTTTTAGCTCTTCTTTTATAGACGTTGTTACATTTAGCGTATCAATAAATTCATGCATATCGGTTTTTGAAATGTTGACTTTGCCGCGAGTTAGTGCTTTGAGCGCTTCATAAGGCTGTGGGTAGCCTTCTCGACGAAGAATCACTTGAATGCCTTCTGCTATCACCATCCAATTATTTTCTAAATCATCATGTAATTTCGTTTTATTTAGTATTATTTTACCCAAACCTTTCAAAATAGATTTAAATGCAATAACAGTGTGTGCTACAGGTACGCCTACATTGCGAAGTACAGTGCTATCCGTAAGGTCGCGTTGCAGCCGAGAGATCGGTAATTTTTCTGCTAAATGCGTAAAAATAGCATTCGCCAAACCTAAATTACCTTCGGCATTTTCAAAATCAATCGGGTTCACCTTATGAGGCATAGCAGAGGAACCTACCTCATTTTCTATTACTTTTTGTGTAAAATATTCCATCGAAATGTACGTCCAAATATCCCGGCAAAAATCTATTAAAATCGTATTGATACGACTCATAGTTTGAAATAATGCGGCAATATTGTCATAATGTTCAATCTGCGTGGTAGGGTAAGAGCGCTCCAAACCAAGGTACTGCCGCACAAAGAAAGTGGCAAAATTTTGCCAATCTATGTCGGGATAAGCGGCATAATGCGCGTTCAAATTGCCCGTCGCACCACCAAATTTGGCACTATCGGGAATGTTTTTGAGCTGCTCGATTTGCACGTCCAAGCGTTGTACAAAAACCTTGATTTCTTTACCGACGGTGGTAGGAGAAGCGGGTTGCCCGTGTGTGCGTGCAAGCATGGGTACTTCGCGCCAAGTTTTTGCGAGTTCATCCAGCCGATTCCGAAGTTGTTGAAACAGCGGCTGATATACCTTTTGCATTGCATTTTTTAACAAAAGTGGAATCGCTGTATTATTAATATCTTGTGAAGTTAACCCAAAGTGAATAAATTCTTTATATTCACTCATCTGAAGTGCCTCCAATTCTTTTTTTATAAAATATTCTACGGCTTTTACATCATGATTGGTCGTCTTTTCGATGTGTTTGATGGCTTCCGCGTTGGCCAGATCAAAATTGTTATAAATATCGTGTAATTTAGAAAAGACATTTTTATCAAAATGTTCTAACTGTGGCAAGGGCAATTCGCACAAAGCGACGAAATATTGAATTTCTACAAAAACGCGGTATTTAATAAGCGCGAATTCAGAAAAATAATCGGTCAATTCAATAACTTTATCCTGATAACGTCCATCAATAGGTGAAATAGCGGTGAGCATACGGTTGTATTTTTTTGCAAAAATAGAAAACGTTTGAATGGAGATGTGGCGAATTTCTAAAATGTGCCATACTCATCAAACCAAAAATATTTATATAATAATTAATAATCGAAATTTGACTGATAGTTTGCCTAAATGTATGAAATCAGGCACACCAACTACTTCAATGAAACTCAATAAATGATTTGTAATTAGATTGTTGTACCTTGTAATGTCCGAAACAATAAACCTTTTTCCGTACCTTCTGTTTGAAAATATAAACGAGTTTTGCCATGTTGTATGCAAATATAGAATCAGAAATCATGGATCAGATGATTGCCAATTCTGGTGAAACCTTGACGCAGATTTCGTTTGCACAGCCAGTAATGCTGGTTTTTCTACGACAATTTGGCTGCGTTTTTTGCCGAGAAGCACTGACAGATATTGCTACCAAGCGAAAAGAAATTGAAGAATCGGGTACACGCATCGTATTTGTACACATGACGGATAATGAAATTGCCGACCGCTATTTTCAACGGTATAATTTAGAAGAAGTTTTGCACATTAGTGACCCAAAATGCCTATATTACACGGCTTTTGGTTTACTAAAAAATCGGATGACGCAACTCTTAAATTTACAATTTTTCATTCGAGGGTTTCAAGCAACTGCCATAGAAGGACATTTTCCAGGCGCAAGTCTGGGAGATGATTTTCAAATGCCGGGCGTTTTTATCATCCAAGAAGGTGCGATTCGAGACCGTTTTGTGCATAAATTGGCTTACGACCGACCGAATTATACGGAATTGATTAAATGTTGTACGATTGCGTGAGCAATGAATAATGAAGAGATGGGTGATCCCGCCTTGCGGGACAAGTTAGGGGAAAAAGTTTATAGGGTGATCCCGCTATAAGGCGGGACAAGTTGCGTGACGGGGGTACTAAACAACTAATAGGGAGACAAAACTTTGTTCCGATATATCAGGATGAAAAAATCTGCCCATCTGCGAAATCTGCGGGAGTCCCTTTTGAACTTTCTTCCAAACAATTGTATTTTTATACCGTACCCGTTTCAACTTTCAATATCAAAGTTTGAGACTATAATTTTATACGACAAAATATGAGTGGATTACGTTTTTCAAAATATGTGCCTGGGCAGGACGGCGGATCACCTTTTGAAAAGCTGTTTAAAGTTTTTCAGGAGTTGCTGATTTATACCTCCGGTGACGTGAGTGAAGCACTGTCATGGCTTACTGAATTAGACAAAGAGTACAACCTGACGGATGAAAATTACGGCATGGCTGATTTCATCCAAGATTTAATTGATAAAGGTTACTTAACGGAGCCGCAAGCTGGCAGTGGCGGTTTTGCACCTTCTTCTAAACTGGAAATTGCCTTGCGTCGCAAAGCACTCGAGGATATTTTCGGGCAGTTGAAAAAAACCAAACGAGGGAATCACAACACGAAACAAACAGGCGGCGGCGATGAGTCAACGGCTGAATTGCGTCCGTTTGAATTCGGCGACCAACTCGACCGACTTGCAATATCCGAATCCTTGCGCAACGCCCAGATTAATCACGGTATTGAAGAATTTCAACTCGCACAGGAAGATTTGGAAGTGCAGGAAACATTTTACCAAAGCCAAATGAGTACGGTGCTGATGATTGACATCTCGCACTCCATGATTTTGTATGGTGAAGACCGCATCACGCCTGCAAAAAAAGTGGCGATGGCATTATCAGAATTGATTACGACGCGCTATCCGAAAGATACTTTGGATGTGCTCGTTTTTGGAGATGATGCAAAGCAGATTGAAATTCGAGATTTACCATATTTGGAAGTAGGACCGTTTCACACCAACACGGTCGCGGGTTTAGAATTGGCAATGGACTTATTGCGTCGTCGTAAAAATCCGAATAAGCAGATTTTCATGATTACCGACGGCAAGCCAACTTGTATTAAAAAAGGAAAGAAATATTACAAAAATAGTTTTGGGTTGGATCGTAAAATTGTAAGCCGCACGCTGGGCTTGGCTACGCAGTGTCGTAAGTTACAAATTCCAATTACCACGTTTATGATTGCCCGAGATCCGTATTTGGTGAATTTTGTAGACCAATTTACAAGGGCTAATAATGGCAAGGCATTTTACAGCACTTTGCAAGGCTTGGGCGAGTTTATCTTTATGGATTATAAAAATAATAAGTCGAAAAGACACCGGTAACAACCAAACTTGTTTGGTTAATTTATAATGAACTTGTTTAAAATTGATAATTTTTTATAATATGTTTAGTAAATCTTCGTAAAAATAAGTGCATCATACCCATGATGTTCATGGACAACCAATTGGAGGCGGAAGTTTCGTAGCGGATGAGCAAGCCTTTGAAAGCATCCATCCAAGCAAAAGGGTGTTCGCAAGCCGCACGTCTTTTGTAAAGCATTTCATCAAAATATTCCTCCCGATCACTTACCGTACCGTTTCGTTTATTAAAAGCAATGTTGGCTTCCAAATCCTGCTCTTCTAACAGACGCCGAAAGGTCAGATGATCAAAAGCCGAATCGGCATTAAGAAAAAGGTATGCCAAATCCATATCCGCTTGTTCGGCTCTTTGCACCATCTGCTGCCAGTGCTTTTCCAACTCATACACATCGTGGTGTTGCCCGGCAATGGGGTCAGAGCAAAACGGAATCATTCCTTGATTGTCAATGATAAAGAGCATATTGGTGGATTTGTAGCGCTTACGTCCCTGATAGCCTACTGCCTCCCTACCTCGAAAGGCACGGGTGTGGGAGCCATCCAGATTGACACATGACATATCCACCAAACGCCGGTACTTTTGCAAGATATTGGTCCAAGCTCGCTCCCAAGACCCATCCCCGCACCACTTGTGGAAGTGATAATACACCGCGTTCCAAGTGGTCTTGGGGCGGCTGATGTATTGCTTGACCGGCAGTTCCCGCCATTGACAACCCGTTTTGAGCCGATGAAAAATGGCTTGTACGATTTCTAAAATTTCCATTTCACATCCTTTTCCCTTTTGACCGCACGATAAATGGGGTAATACTTCCTTTTTTAGTATTTTTGCATCTAGCATTTTTAGTGATGTTGTCGTTTACAATATTGTTTTTTCCAATTGTAAATTTGCAACATCACTTTTTTTTCTACAACATATTATACTTCTTTTTCAATTTTGAACAACTACAATTATAAAGAGAGCGGTTTCCAAAATCGCTCTCTTTTCATTTTCTACAATTTTCAGTTCCCCTCCAACGTTACAGCAATGAAAATTAATCAGATATGAAAACTTGGTGTGCAACAACAATCTCGCTTTGCTTTTTTGTAATGAGTTTACAAGCTCAAAATAAAACTACCTTTTCCGCAGAGGCATTGGCAAAATTATCTTTATCAGAAGACACGCTCGGCATCCTTGGCTACGCCGTCGTCAATGACTCACTGTCTGAAAACCGTTTTGCCGCTTGTCATGCTATGATTCCCGCATTAGTACGGGCTTTGAAAACACTCCATTCTTTTCAATACAAATTTGAACGACTAAAAAACGTCTCCATTCAATACCCGCAGGATAGCTCCTTTCGTATTTTTACTTGGCAATTATATGTAGATAAAGAAGAATATCGGCAGTACGGGGCGATTCAAATGAATACACCCGATTTGAAACTATACCCACTCGTGGACCGCTCGCAAAACATGACAAATATAGAGCAGGAAGTGCTTACCGCAGATAAATGGTATGGTGCTGTTTATTACAATATTAAAGAAACCGATGCAAAAAGTGGTAAATATTATTTACTTTTTGGATTTGATGGATATCAGTTTTTTAATAAGCGAAAAGTGATAGACGTACTTACATTTGGCAAGGATGGAAAGCCCGTTTTTGGCGCACCCGTCTTCGTCACGCAAGAAAAAGACAAACCAACACTGACCAAAAATCGCTTATTTTTAGAATATTCGGCAGCATCCAGTGTGCGATTGAATTATGACGAAGCACTTGGTATGATTGTTTATGATCATTTGATTCCGATGGAAGGACAATATAATGAAGGTACAGTAATGGTACCCGACGGTAGCTATCAAGCGTATAAATTAGAAAAAGGAGTCTGGAAATACCTGCCCATGGTACTCCACGAAATCATGAACGAAGCCCCGCGCCCAAATCCAGTATTGGACCAACGCGAACGGAATATTTTGGGAAAAAAGAGCGGAGGGGGAGAATAGGAAGATGGGAGGATAGGAGCATTTCTTTATTTTAATTATAAATTTTCCAATCCTCCAGTAAAATGATTACTTCTCACAAAATTTCTATTTCAAAAACTGCCCATTATTACACCATCGGTACGCCGGGGAAACACATTCACTGTTGCTGGATTGTTTGTCATGGTTATGGTCAACTCGCTAAATATTTCACCCGAAAATTTGATGTTATTGCAAAAGAGGACACGTTTATTATTGCACCGGAAGCTTTGTCTCATTTTTATACGGAAGGTTTAACCGGTAATGTCGGCGCATCGTGGATGACGAAGGAAAATCGGCTGGACGAAATTGCGGATTATACGAATTATCTCTCCACGCTTTACCAGCAATTTATTCCACAATTATCAGGCGATGTAAAAATCATTTTATTGGGTTTCTCACAAGGCTGCGCCACGCAATTGCGCTGGATGATGAACGCTTTTCCAACCTTTCACCATCTCGTACTTTGGGCGGGACTTGTGCCGGAAGATTTGGATTATTTGGCATATCAAGATTATTTTTTGGATAAAAAACTACATTTTGTCTACGGTATAAATGACCCATTTCTCACGCCCGAACGCTTGGAGCAGCATCAACAACTCATTGAAAATCAACAATTAATAATAGAAATTGACACCTTTGAAGGGGAACATACGATAAACAGGGAAACGCTACTTCAACTTTCAGAAAAAATACGCAGTACTTGACAAATTCTACTTTTTTATTTATGTTTGCCACGAATTTTTAATCAAACGCCGCTGACAACTTTACTTTTCAATCATTCTTCTTCTTTTCTGCCGGGCATTGCCGCGTAGCACAGCCTTCAAGGCTGTGTTCGTAAATCAGGCTTTAGCCTGATTTGCTATTAATTTCATTCCTTCATTTTTCATACTTAACTATCATGTTTCAACTAACAAGTGAAAGATTAATACTTATTCCTTTGAATTTGAACAAATTACAACTCCTGTCCCAAGATTATACTTTATTGGAGCAATCTTTAAACTTAGAACCATTTGGAGTAGAAATCAATGGAGCTGAGTTTTTAGAAGAATTTAACCAAGCCATTCCCAATTATACAATTCCAAAAGTAGCGGAAAATGAAGCTCATTTTCAGTGGTTTACCTTATGGTTTGTTGTGCATCGGGCGCATAATCGCGGCGTTGGTAGCATCGGTATAACTGGCTTACCTAATGAACAAGGCGAAGTAATGATTGGCTATTTTACCGACCAACGCTATGAAAATCAAGGGATTATGACCGAGTCTGTGCAACTGTTGACCGATTGGATTTTTCAACATCCAAATGCGAAATCTGTCATTGCAGATACTTTAGTGGACGGTATAGGTTCGCAAAAAGTATTGCAAAAAAATGGTTTTGTACAAGATGGCACTACCGAAGAAGGGCTTCGTTGGCGCAAAAATAAATAAAAACTGGTTCAAGTCTCCAGACTCGAACCTAATATCAAAGCGTCTCCTGACGCTTATTACTCTTATGATATCATTAATTATATTGTAATAAACAGTTCCGCTGCTACCGGCGGAGCTGTCTTTTTCCTTTCTAAAAGATAGCTGCAATTGCAGAAAGATTCCTAAATTAGTGCCTATCGGCTTAACCAAAATCAAAAACCATGACAAACAAAATATTATTTATTCTAATCACAACCGGATTATTTTTTGCTTGCAAACAAAAACCGACTGAAACGGTTGAACCTGTTGCAGTTACGCTTGGCATTGATACTTTATTAAATAAATATACCACCTTCCAACTCACTGCCGATTTGGGCAAACTCACCGACAAGGAACGCCAGATGATTCCAATCCTCATCCAAGCCGCCGATATTATGAATGACCTCTTTTGGTACGAAGCCCTCGGCGATAAACAGGCATTTTTAGACACTTTAAAAGATGAAAAGCTACAAAAATACGCCACTATTAATTACGGTCCTTGGGACAGATTGGCAGACAACAAACCTTTCGTACCGGGCTTCGGCGCAAAACCGGCGGGTGCAAATTACTACCCAACGGATATGACCAAAGCTGAATTTGAAAAAGCAGATTTAGAAAAGAAAACCAGTTTGTACACCTTTATTCGCCGCGATTCGACAGGCAAACTCATTACAATTCCATATCATGAAATGTTTAAAGATCAGGTTGGAAAAGCCGCCGCACTTTTGGCGCAAGCCGCATCGTTGGCAGAAGACGCAGGTTTGAAAAATTACCTTGAACTACGCGCACAAGCCTTATTAACAGACGATTATCAATCCAGTGATTTGGCTTGGATGAATATGAAAACCAATCGAATTGATGTAGTAATCGGTCCAATTGAAACGTATGAAGATCAATTATTTGGTTATAAAGCGGCACACGAAGGTTATGTTTTAATAAAAGATATGGCTTGGAGCGAGCGTTTGGCGAAGTACGCCAGTGTATTGCCGGAATTACAAAAAGGCTTGCCTGTTCCAGCCGAATATAAGCAGGAAAAGCCCGGCGCGGACGCTGATTTAAACGCTTATGATATCATTTATTATGCTGGTGATTGTAATGCTGGAAGTAAAACCATTGCAATAAATCTGCCAAATGATGAAGAAGTGCAGTTGAAAAAAGGCACACGCCGCTTGCAATTAAAAAATGCAATGAAAGCGAAGTTTGATAAAATCATGATGCCAATTAATGATATTTTAATTACACCCGACCAGCGTAAACACGTTACTTTTGATGCTTTTTTTGCAACGACGATGTTTCATGAAGTGGCTCATGGTTTGGGCATTAAAAATTTAATCAAAGAAAAAGGTACTGTGCGCGAGGCGTTAAAAGAACATTACAGTGCGTTGGAGGAAGGAAAAGCTGATATTTTGGGTTTATATATGATTAAACAATTACATGATAAGGGAGATTTAGAAGGTGATGTAAAGGATTATTACACCACTTTTATGGCGGGTATTTTCCGGTCGGTACGTTTCGGAGCGGCGAGTGCGCATGGGAAAGCAAATATGATTCGCTTCAATTTTTTTCAAGAACAAGGCGCGTTTGAACGCTTGCAAGACGGCACATACCGCGTCAATTATGACAAACTTGAAACGGCAATGGCAGATTTATCCAAACTGATTTTGATGCTGCAAGGCGACGGCGATTATGATGGCGTTGCAAAATTAGTAGCTGAAAAAGGCATCATTGGTACGCAATTACAAGCTGACCTCGACCGATTGTCAAAAGCCAATATTCCAGTGGATATTGTGTTTGAACAAGGAATTAAGATGTTGAATTAGTCATTTAGTTTGGCGCATCTACCAGATATGCCAAACTTCTCAATGTTAATCTTTAAATTTTTTTTTAAAAATAGTTGCAATTCTAACCAAAACGATTCTATATTTGACGCATCAAAAAAATAATTCAATCAAGATGAATTTTCGTTTGCAAAATCAAATTTGGTGGTGGCACACTCCCTCGAGATACCGAGTGAGATGACACGCTATTGTTTGGTTGCAAATGAAAAAAAGCGGTTTGTCGGTTCACCCGGCAAACCGCTTTTTGTTTTTGGATGCCAGATGCCGGATTTTTAGATGCCAGACCGCGTAGGGCTTGTACATTGTCAGAACCATGATTTTTATGATTAAATGATGTCCATGATTCAAACGCACCCTGCGCCCTCTGCGTAAATCTTAGCGCCCTCTGCGGTAAAAATAAGCTATGAGCGCCAAAAAACAAGTGCAAAATATCCTAATATCTAAATAAAGAACTCATGATAACTGCTACTTCAACCAAAATAAAACTCAAGACGCTGGTCAAAAAACAATTGGCGGATACCCTCACGCCCGTATCCCTGTACCTGCGGGTGCGCGATCATTTCACCGACCCCGTGCTGCTGGAAAGTAATGATTTCAAAAGTAAAGAAGAGTGTATGTCCTTCATGGGTTTGGATTCCCTCGCCGATTTTCGGGTGCAAAATGGTACGATTACCGAATGTTTTCCGAATGGCAAGCGCCACCAAATTCCGGTGCGGGATGTAACGACGGTGCCAACCATGCTATACGATTTTTTGCAATATTTTGAAGCAGATTATTCTAACCCGTATCCTGGTTTTAATGGCTTGTTTGGACACGTCGGCTTTGATGGGGTGCAATATTTCGATACTTTAGAATTTGACCCGGCGAAGCGCAAATTGGACATTCCGGACATTCGCTTCACTTTATATCGTTTTGTAATAGCTATTAATCATTTTAAAGATGAATTGTATTTGTTGGAAAACCTGCTGCCGGGCGAGACTTCGCAATTGGATAAGCTGGAGACTTTAATAAATGGGCATAAATATTCAACGCATCCGTTCAAAATGGTAGGCGAGGAAACGAGTAATCTGACAGATGAGGAATTTCGGCAATTGGTGACGATTGGCAAGCGGCATTGTCAGATTGGCGATGTGTTTCAAATTGTGTTTTCGCGGCAGTTTGCGCAAAAATTTCAAGGGGATGAATTCAATGTGTATCGGGTGTTGCGCTCCATTAATCCCTCGCCGTATTTATTTTATTTTGATTATGGAAGTTATAAAATTTTTGGTTCGTCGCCAGAATCGCAAATGGTGATTAAAAATGGCGTCGCTACTGTGAATCCGATTGCTGGCACGTACCGCCGCACCGGCAACAACGAGGAAGACACGCTTCAAGCAATGGAATTGACCAAAGACCCGAAAGAAAATGCCGAACATATCATGTTGGTGGATTTGGCGCGGAATGATTTGAGCCGTCATGCCGAAAATGTGCGGGTGAAAGAACTAAAAGAAATTCATTTTTTTAGTCATGTGATTCATTTAGTTTCTAAAGTACAAGGTGATTTGCCACTCAACACAAATCCGGTGCAGGTCTTTGCGGATACCTTCCCGGCGGGTACGCTTTCTGGTGCGCCAAAATATAAAGCGATTGAACTCATTAATCATTATGAAAATCAGAATCGCAGTTTTTATGGGGGCTCTATTGGATTTATTAATTTTAATGGCGAGTTATTACACGCGATTGTAATTCGGTCTTTTTTGAGTTTGAATAATACGCTGTACCGGCAGGCGGGCGCAGGTATTGTGGCGGCGAGCGAGGAGGAAAAAGAATTGCAGGAAGTGAATAATAAATTGGGGGCGTTGAAACGGGCGTTGGTAGAGGCGGAAAAACTTTAAAAACCGCAAAATGTAAAATTCTAAATGTAAAAGTGTTTGCTCGTACCACATTAATTGGAACGCGGACGGAGCGGATACGCGCGGATTTTGCATGACAGTTTCGTTTTGTAATTTTTTGTTTTGAAATACGTGCGGGAGGGTGGCTAATCACTGTTCGACCGGAGGGAGTTTGATTAGCCTAGCGTTTTTTGGTGACTTTTTTGGGCGATGCAAAAAAGTTACAAAACTCAAGCGCAGGGAGGAATACAAAAGAATTTTACAAAAGAATAGCTTGAAAACCTATTACCAAATATAAGAAGTCAAGTGATAAATTTATCAATTATGAAAGTCTTAGTCCTCGACAATTACGATTCCTTCACCTTTAATCTGGTACAATACATCGAGCGGATTTTGGGGCAGAAAATAGATGTGTTTCGCAATGACCAGATTACGCTGGAGGAAATTGAGCAATATGATGCAATTATTCTCTCGCCGGGACCGGGCTTGCCATCGGAGGCAGGTATCATGCCAGAATTGATAAAACGGTATGCACCGACGAAGGCGATTCTGGGCGTGTGCCTCGGGCATCAGGCGATTGGGGAGGCATTTGGTGGGACGTTGGAAAATCTTACACAGGTATATCATGGCATTGAAACGGCAGTGGAAGTGGTGGATGCGAAGGAGTTGTTGTTTCAAAATGTGCCGCGCGAATTTCAGGCGGGGCGGTATCATTCTTGGGTGGTGAAAAAGGAGGATTTGCCGGAGAGGCTTTTAGTGACGGCGGTGGATGCGCAGGGGATAATCATGGCGTTTCGGCATAAGGAATATAATGTGCGGGGCGTGCAGTTTCACCCAGAGTCTATTATGACGGAGTGGGGCATGCGTATGTTGGAGAATTTTTTTGAGTATTGTGTGAAGTATGAGGGAGTGCTTTCATCCCAAATTTAACTTTATTAAATTTTTACTTTATGAATCATGGTTTAAATAATGACTTTCTTTATGTTGCTTACAAGATAGAATGCTACTTTGTAGATGACCTTGATAAGGAAAAAATTATCAGTGGAACAGCATTTGCTGTGAAAAATATAAGAAATGAGCTTTGCCTCGTAACAAATAGACACTGTATAGATTTAGATTTTAAGCAGAAAGATTCAAAATATGTAAATTATAAGTTGTCAAAAGTTATTTTACATTCAAAAATAAAAGATGCTCGAACTAAATTACCTTATCAATCAAAAAATTGGTTAGTTGCAAATATTGATGAATTTATAATTCCAAATGATAACAATAATGACATTGCATGCTTAATAGATGTAAAAGTACATAAAGAAAATATATCAGATGACTCAACACTCGATTACTGGATTCCTTACAGTATTATAGCAAATGAAGATAATTTTACTCAGTTACAAATTTGTGATTTCGTAGCATTTCCAAGCTATGGTCCTTGGTATGATAAAGTTAGAAATGCTCCTATACTGAGAACAGGAACAATTGCAAGTGACCCAAGATTTGATTATTCATGGACAGGCAAAGATGAGGGTAAGTGTGTTGCATATGAGGCATTTTCTTATGAGGGTTCATCAGGATGCCCAGTTTTTGCGATTCAAAAAGGAATTAAAGTGATGGTTAACGGTAGCTTAATGAGTGGGGGTTTCAGAGAGCTTATGCTTATTGGTATAAATGCCGGGCATATGGAAACTGAAACAACAAAACAACACTCTGGAATATCATATTTTTATAAATCATCTGCTATTTTAGATTTGATTGATAGCTGAATTCTTCTTGAACTAAAATACACTTATACAGAGACGAAAAGTGCGTGAGGGATAGAAGCGGTACCGAGCGTAGGGAAGGTAAGAGCGGATAGCCCGACCCGTAGGGGCACGCCCTCATTCTGAAATGTAAAATGTAAAACCGCAAAATATAAAACCGCAAAAGTGTACGCCGTGGACTTTTACATTTGAAATTTTACATTTTGCGGTTTAAAATACGAATTATGAAATATATTCTACAAAAATTATACGAACATCATAAACTGACGCGCGACGAGGCGAAGCGGACGTTGACGGAGATTTCGCAGGGAACATACAATGCGGTGCAGATGGCGAGTTTTATGACGGTGTATCAGATGCGGGGGATGGGACTGGCGGAGCTGGAGGGATTTCGGGATGCGCTGCTGGAGCTGTGTGTGCCGCTGGATGTGCAGGGGCAGGAGACGGTGGACATTGTGGGGACGGGGGGCGACCAGAAGGATACGTTTAACATCTCGACGCTGGCGGCGGTGGTGGTGGCGGGTGCGGGCTACAAGGTGACGAAGCACGGGAATTATGGGGCATCGTCGGCGGTGGGGTCGTCGAATGTGCTGCAAACGCTGGGGTACGAGTTTACGAATGATGGCGATACGCTGCGGCGGCAGTTGGACGAGGCGAATGTATGTTTTTTGCACGCGCCGTTGTTTCATCCGGCATTGAAAGAGGTGGCGGGGGTGCGGCGGGAATTGGGGGTGCGGACGTTTTTTAATCTGTTGGGTCCGCTGGTGAATCCGGTGCAGCCCACGCATCAGTTGTACGGCACATCGAGTTTGGAGGTGTCGCGGATGTATCAGTATGTGATGCAGCAGTCGGGGCGGCGGTTTGCGATTGTGTATGCGTTGGATGGGTATGACGAGATTTCGTTGACGGGCAGGTTTAAGGTGTTGACGAATGCGGGGGAGCGGATGCTGGAGCCGGAGGATTTGGGGATGGTACGGTTGGCGAAGGAGGATTTGTACTGCGGCGGGACGGCGGAGGAAGCGGCGAAAATCTTTATGAATGTGCTAAATAATACGTCGACGGCGGCGCAAAAGGCGGTGGTGATGGTGAATGCTGGGATGGCGATACAGTGTTTGAAGCCTTCAAGTTCATTACATGGTTGTATCATAGAAGCGGAAGAGAGTGTTGAAAGTGGAAAGGCGTTGAGTAATTTTAAAAAGGTTTTGAATTGATGCTTCCCGCGCAGACGTACCTGAAAGGTGATTATTATTCTTTTAAATGTAAAATATGAAAAACATACTAATTATAACGTTACTATTTTTAAATATTTCGTCTTACGGACAAATTCCAGATAGTATTCGAGCTATTCTTGATACGGTTTTATTAAAAGCTCAACAAACTTCTTTATATGCTGATTCTGTAAATTGGGAGGATATTAAAGTAAAAGTGTATCAAAAAGCGGATGATGCAAAAACGCTTGCAAACTTGAATCCTGCTTTTCAAACTTTATTAAATGAATTGAGAGACCATCATGGTTCTTTCATGAATGCAACTAATTATAACAAATTAGCTTATTTTACAGATTGGTCAAATGTAAGGAGTACCGATGAACGACCGAGGAATAATGAAATTTTAAAAGTAATAAACAGTGCTGATGCGAAGTTTGAATATTCCTTACTTCCTGATAAAATAGGATATTTAAAAATTGTTGGAATACGTGCCAATATTGATGTTCAAAAAGAAGCGGAAAAAATTCGGAATGGCATCATTGCTTTGTATAAACAGAAAGCTGACAAGTGGATTGTTGACCTTCGTTATAATGGTGGTGGCAATATGAATCTTATGATTGCCGGTCTTGCTGTTTTAATTGGTAACGGGAAAATTGGCGGTTCTACCAAAGCCAATGGTGATGTATTTACTTCTTATGAAGTGCAAAATGGAGACTTTTATGATACAGGACGCTTGGTCGCATCGCTCGGTGCGCAACCGAGATTTAAGAAACTTCCTAAAGTAGCGGTGTTGACGAGCCGCTATACGGTTAGTTCGGGTGAATTAGTCGCAGTGGCTTTTAAAGGTCGAAATAATACTCAATTTTTCGGGGAGGCGACAGGTGGTTATACAACGGTTACCAACTGGATATTTGTTAATAAAGATTTAATCATGTCCATTGCGGAAAGTATTTATTTTGATAGGAATGACAAGAAATATTATGAAAATGTAAAACCAGATATTGAACTTCCATTTGAACCAATTAAGGATTTATCTAAAGATAGGATTGTTATCGAAGCAGTCAAATGGCTGCAAAAGAAATAAGCATATTTATTTTATTGAGAAGAAAATATAGAAAATGAATATTTTAGACAAAATTATTAACCACAAATACCAAGAAGTCGCACAACGTAAAATCTCACAGCCTGTGACGGAATTAGAAAAAAGTCCGTTTTTTGGGCGGGAGACGGTGTCGTTGAAAAGAGGATTGTTGGAAAAAGGTGCGTCGGGGATTATTGCGGAGTTTAAACGGAAGTCGCCGTCGGCAGGGGTGATAAATGATAAGGTGTCGGTGGAAGAGGTGACGACGGGCTATGTGCAGGCGGGCGTGAGTGGCTTGTCGGTACTGACGGATATGGATTTTTTCGGTGGACGAAATGAAGATGTGCAAGTGGCGCGGGTGTTGCATAAAATTCCGATTTTGCGTAAGGATTTTATGGTGGATGAGTATCAGATTTTGGAGGCGAAAGCGATGGGGGCGGATGTGATTTTGTTGATTGCGGAATGTTTGGAGAAAGAACAGGTTGCGCAATTGGCGTCGTTTGCCAAATCGCTGGGGCTGGAAGTGTTGATGGAAATTCATTCGGCGGAGCAGTTGGAAAAGTTGAATCCAAATCTGGACATGATTGGGGTAAATAATCGAAATTTGAAAACGATGGTGACGAGTTTGGAAGCGTCGTATGAGTTGGCAGAGCAGATTCCGGCGGAATTTGTGAAGATTTCGGAGAGTGGCATTAGCAATCCACAGGCGGTGGTGTCGCTGCGCAGTCAGGGGTATCGAGGTTTTTTGATGGGGGAGCATTTTATGAAAACGGGGAATCCGGGAGCTGCGTGTGGGGAGTTTATTCGGAAGGTGGCGTATATGGAGGATTTGTTGCATAATGCGATTGTCTGAGGAGAGGATTGGAAGATGGGAGGATAGGAGGATTGCCCTTATAACTTGCTCTCATTTCATTAATTGGAACGCGGATGACGCGGATTGGGCGGATTAAAGCGGATTTTTCGCTCATAGCATTTTTGTCCGAACCTTGATTCGGAGGATTATTTGATTAGCTTGATTTTTTGCGTGGGGCGTGCGTTTAAATCATCTAAATCGTTGAATCAAAAAAATCACGGTTCAGACATTGTACACGCCCTACGCGGTCTGGTATCTGGCATCTAAAAATCTGGAATCTAAAAAAATATGAAAGTAAAAGTATGTGGCTTAAACGACCCGTCGAATATCGAGGCGCTGGCGCAGTTGTCAATTGATTTTGTGGGGTTTATATTTTATAAAAAGTCACCACGTCATGCAATGGCAAGTAGCGTGGAGAAGTGGATTGGGAAGCATGGGAATGTGCTGGGCAAAACCAAGCGGGTGGGCGTGTTTGTAAATGCAGAAGTGGAGGAGATTCTCAACAAAGTGCACGATTTTGAGTTAGACTACGTGCAATTGCATGGGGAGGAAAGCCCGGAGTATTGTCGGGAGATACAGTCGTTTTGGGGGGCGAGTACCCTGCGGAGTGCGCGGTTTATCAAGGCTTTTCCGGTGGATGCAGATTTTGATTTTGCGCGGACGCGGGCGTATGAGGGCATTTGTTCGCTGTTTTTATTTGATACGAAGACGGCGCAGCATGGCGGGAGTGGGGTGTCGTTTGATTGGAATTTGCTCGAAAAATATCAAGGGAATACGCCGTTTCTGTTGAGTGGTGGTATTGGTGAGGAGGATGCGGCGGCGATTCGGCAGTTGAATTTTCCGCAGTTGTATGGGGTGGATATTAATAGTCGGTTTGAGGTGAAGCCGGGGGTGAAGGATGTGGAGAAGGTGAAAAGGTTTTTGGAGGCGATGGAAATGTAAAACCGCAAAATATTAAATGTAAAATGTAAAAATTTCCCGCACCACTTTTGCGGTTTTAAATTTAGTGTTTTACATTTTGCGGTTTGGTGGTGCTTTGCGCTTAAGTTTTGTCACTTTTTTTCCCGCCGCATGGCGGGACCAAAAAGTCACCAAAAAACGCTAGGTAAATCAAACTCCTCCGTCGAACAGTGATTAGCCGGCAGCCGCCACGCAGGGGTGTTTCATTACATAAATCGAAGTAAATGAAAGAATATCATTTAATAATACCGGATGAAGAATATAGAATCATTGAATTTAAGCAAGACGGTTTTCCTGGGATTGCATTTATCAATATTGCGCTTCGAGATTTTGGGCCGAAGGAGGTTTTTTCGTGGCATCTTTCTATAATAATTGATTTTGAAGATTTGATTGAGAATGGAATGCCTTCTCACACAGAAACAGACATAGTTGACCCGTTTGGTGATTATCTTGATTCACTATTCAAAGGTTTGGATAAAGATAAACCGAATGCCTTGTTTTTAGGAAGAGTTACTTGGAATGCAACTCGTCAATTAATGTGGAGAGTTTATGAACCAGAGATGGTAAATCAAGAACTTCAAAAAATTATAGAGAAAAATGAGCATCCAAGAGAATTTGACTATCGAATTGAAGAGGATTCAGAATGGGCTTTTGCGAAATGGTATTTAACGGATTATAAAACCTAAGTTATTTTGGAAGTCAATTATTGCTTTTAAAATAATTTTGAACGTGAAATTTAATTTGAAAACGAACTGCGCGTGAGGGATAGGAGCGATACCGACCGTAGGGAAGGTACAAGCGGATAGCCCGACCCACAGGGGCACGCCCAAATTGTCTGAACTGTGATTCATTTGATTTTTATGATACTCATGATTTAATATTAAACTGGAAAATATAAAATATAAAATGCAAAATGTAAATGTGGCTATTAACGAATCACCACTCACCGCTCACCACTCGCCGATAGCTGTGGACGAGCGCGGCTACTATGGCGAATTCGGCGGGGCGTTTATCCCGGAGATGTTGTATCCGAATGTGGAAGAACTGCGGACGCGGTATTTGGACATTATCTATGAGCCAGGGTTTCAGCGAGAATTCCAGCAATTGCTGAAGGATTTTGTGGGACGACCGACGCCGTTGTATCTGGCAGAGCGTTTGTCGGCGCAGTATGGGGCGAGTATTTACCTCAAGCGGGAAGACCTGTGCCACACGGGGGCGCATAAGATTAACAACACGATTGGGCAGATTTTGCTGGCGAAGCGCTTGGGCAAAACGCGCATCATTGCAGAGACGGGCGCGGGGCAGCATGGCGTGGCGACGGCGACGGTGTGCGCGCTGAAGGGCTTGGAGTGCATCGTGTATATGGGCGCGGTGGACATCGAGCGGCAAGCACCGAACGTGGCGCGGATGAAGATGTTGGGCGCGGAGGTGCGACCGGCGACAAGCGGTAGCCAAACTTTGAAAGATGCGACGAATGAAGCGATTCGCGATTGGATTAATAATCCGGAGCATACGCATTATATTATTGGTTCGGTGGTGGGACCGCATCCGTACCCCGATATGGTGGCGCGGTTTCAGTCGGTCATCAGCGAGGAGATGCAGTGGCAGTTGGAAGAAAAGGAAGGGCGGTCGTATCCTGATTTGGTAATTGCCTGTGTGGGCGGCGGCAGCAATGCGGCAGGGGCATATTTTCATTACCTCAACGACCAGCGGGTGCGGCTCATCGCGGTGGAAGCGGCGGGCAAAGGCGTGGATAGCGGACATTCGGCGGCGACGAGTGTGCTGGGTACAAAGGGCGTGATTCACGGAAGTCGGACGCTGCTGATGCAGACGGAAGACGGGCAGATTGTGGAGCCGTACTCGATTTCGGCGGGGCTGGATTATCCGGGGATTGGTCCGCTGCACGCGCATTTGATTTCGACAGGCAGGGCGGAAGCGGTGAGTGTCACGGATGACGAAGCGCTGGAAGCGGCGTTTGATCTGGCGCGGACGGAGGGAATTATTCCGGCGCTGGAGACGGCGCATGCGTTTTATGCGTTGAATAAAGTGGAATTTAAGAAAGGAGATGTGATTGTGGTGAATTTATCGGGGCGGGGGGATAAGGATTTGGCGGCGTATGTCAAACATTTAGAAGTAATAGGACACTGATTTTTATGATTTTTTAGGATGCCAACTGATTTATCGGTTTTGTGCGCATTCCTATTGTTGTCCTAAGCGTACATAACGAGAGGAATTTAAATCATAGCCTATCATAATTATCATAAAAAATCAGTGTACCATAAAGCATAAGCCATGAATCGAATTCAACAATTATTTCAGAATAAGCAAGAAAATATCCTCAACATTTACTTTACGGCAGGTTTTCCGAATTTAAATGATACAGAAAATATCATTCTCGCGCTGGAAAAGGGCGGCGTGGATTTGATTGAAATTGGGATGCCATATTCTGACCCGCTGGCGGATGGTCCGACGATACAGCAGAGCGGGGAGGTGGCGCTGGTGAATGGAATGACGTTGCAATTGCTGTTTCAACAAATTACTTTCGTTCGAGAAAAAACGGAAATTCCGCTCATTTTGATGGGTTATTTTAATCAAGTGATGCAATATGGTGAGGAGCGTTTTTTTCGACAGTGTAAAGAAGTGGGTGTTGATGGGCTGATTTTGCCGGATATGCCATTACACGTTTGTGAAGAACAGTTTCAAGAGTTATTTACAGAATTGGATTTGAGTATTAGTTTTTTAATCACGCCACAAACGCCGGAAGCGCGTATTCGAAAGGTGGATGAATTGAGTCGGGGATTTATTTACATGGTGTCGAGTGCGTCTATTACAGGTGCGAAGGAAGGAATTTCGGAGGAGCAATTAGCGTATTTTAATCGGATAAATAATATGCAATTGCAGAATCCGCGTTTGATTGGTTTTGGAATTTCAAACCATGATACTTTTATGACAGCGTGTAAATATGCGAGCGGGGCGATAATTGGGAGTGCGTTTATAAAAGTGATTTCAAACATTGGAAACAATCCAGCGCAAGCGTTGGAGCAGACAACAATTGAGTTTGTACAAAAAATTCGAGGAACAGTAATGGTGTGATATAATTATTCAATGTCCTGCCATTATTGGTTTACCGACTGCTACATTTTTCTTATTTTCTTTTACTAAAAGCCATAATACCGCTGAAATTCCTAATGAAATAGCACTCACTACAAAAATGATACTGCGACTGGGCTGTTCGCTCAAAAAACCACCCAAAGAAGAGGCAATTAATTGAGGTAGAACGACTGATAAATTAAATAAACCCATATAAAATCCCATACGCGCTTGATTCACGGTTTCTGACATAATTGCAAATGGTAAACTCACCACCGCTGCCCAACCAATACCAACGACTGCCATTAAACCAAATAAAGAAACAGAAGACGCGCCAAAAAATATAATAAGGGTGTAACCAATTGCCATCGTGGCAACACACAAAAAGTGCGTTCTTACTCGCCCAATGCGCTCCGAAAGTGGCTCCAAAACTAAAGCTGGTAATAAAAATCCAACCGTATTTAATATCGCAAAGGCAATTCCATTAATAAATCCAATTTCATTATTTTGTTCGGTGGTGAGTTGTGCAGTGGTAGCAAAACCCATGATATTTTCTTTGATATAAGCAAAGGTGTAAACAAACATTGTCTGTACGCCCAGCCATGTAAAGGCGTGCGCGAAGCAGATTTTAAAAAATTCTGTGCGATTCGTTTTAATGATTGAAGAGGTTTCTACATCTGCCAATTCTGCGTCCAATCCACTGGTGGCAATGCTTTCTGGGTCTTCGTCGGTAATGGTTTTTAAATTACGAGGTTCTTGAATGAATAAAGTTGGAAAGATAGAAAATAGAAATACGACGATTGCGCCGACATAAATCAAAACATAATTACTTATAAAAGCACCAATCAAATACGCTAATACTCCAAAAAAGCCAGAGACGGTTTGCATCCAAGTGTAACCCTTCGTGCGTGCGTCGCCTTGTGGGGTTACATCGGCTATAATAGAACGAGTCGGATTAAAACTGATATTAATAGACAAATCCAAAGTCAGCGCTACGACAATCGCCACGCCGACTAATTCAGTGACACCCAATGTTTTACCAATCAAACCGATATTCGGCAACGCCAAAATCATCAACGCTGCTAACGTTCCTCCTATCAAAATAAATGGTCGCCGCCGCCCACCCAAAAACCAAACATTATCACTTATGATACCGATTAAAACTTGTCCGATAATACCTGCCAGCGGTCCGGCTGCCCACACGATGCCAATTTGATGTAAATCAAAACCATATTGTGTATTTAACAGCCAACTTAAAGTCGCAATTTGTACGCAAAGTGCCGTGCCCATTGCAGTGGAGGGCAAACTTAATAAGGCGTAGAAAGAATTGGTTAGGTGTTTTTGAATCGGTAGCATTACAGTACACTGATTTTTATGATAATTATGGTTTATGTGCTAAAGCACATTTATTTTTAACCGCAGAGAACGCAGAGCTGATAGCTGTTGCTTCACTGTTTATTATAATTTAAACACTAAATGAAAATCTTAAAATATCCTATGTAATCATGAATATCAGTGTCCTATTGCACCAAAATCATGGCTGAAATCGGTGGTATTTGGATTGGGTTATCTTCCCCGCCTTTTATTTTTCGGATGCCCGATTCATTTACTTGCTCCCCATCCAGCACTTGCGTCCATTCACCATCGGGCAGGTAAATTTCACGAGGCATTTTATTTCCATTAAAGAGCACAAAAATAGTTTTCCACTTGTCGCCGTTCGCATTATTTGAAATGGTATAACCTACTGTATTACTTGGGTTTTTAAATTCCAAAAATTGTAAATTCTTTATAATATCCTCCGTTTTCATCATACGAAAAGCCGGATGATTTTTACGCAATGTAACTAAACCTTTGTAATAATTATACACTTCTTTATATTTCGATTTACGCGACCAGTCTAACAGGTTGATGCTATCCGGCGATTCGTAGGAGTTTTCATTGCCTTGCTTGGTGCGTAGTAGTTCCTGACCAGCATGCAGAAAGCTGATGCCTTGCGAAGTGAGTACAATGGCACTCGACAGCTTGTGCATTTTTATGCGTTCAGCTTCGCTGGCTTCTGGCGCAGAAATAACGAGGCGATCCCAAAGTGTGTGATTATCATGGGCTTCCACATACGAAATACATTGATATGGCTCGGCTGCCCAAGGCGCTTTGGAGTAGCGTACGGAATCGTATTTGATCTGCGGATGCTTGGTAGCAGCGACGATGCCAAATTTTAGACTTTCTTCCAAATTGGGCAAACCGCTTACAAATGCTTTTTCGGTGGGCGTGAAAACGTGTCCTTTAATAGCATCCCGGATATCATCACTAAAGACAGCGATATTATTTAGTTTGGAAACATTTTTCTTTATAGCACGTAAGGAGTCGGGTAGGGGAGAGTCGCCCGCCGTCCAGCCTTCGCCGTAAATAATAATCGTTGGGTCAATTTTATGTAGTTCGGCACTAATTTCATTCATTGTTTCAATATCATGGATACCCATTAAATCAAAACGAAAACCATCCACATGATATTCATTCACCCAGTGTTTTACAGATTGTACCATAAATTTGCGGAACATGGCGCGTTCGCTGGCGGTTTCGTTGCCAGTGCCAGAGGCGTTAGAAAACGTACCATCCGCTTTTTGACGAAAGTAATAACCGGGTACAAGTTGATTAAAATTAGAAGATTGTGTTACAAACGTATGATTATAAACGACATCCATTACCACTCGAATGCCATTTTCGTGTAATGTTTTCACCATTTGTTTAAACTCTCGAATGCGCACTGCGCCGTCGTAAGGATCAGTCGCATAGCTACCTTCGGGTGTATCAAAGTTTTGCGGGTCGTAGCCCCAATTATAGTTCGGATTATTTTTTACACTTTCGTCAATGGATTTATAATCAAAAGCTGGTAGTAAATGAATGTGTGTAATGCCGAGGTCTTTAATATGGTCTAATCCAGTCGCTTCGCCTTCCTTGCTTTTTGTACCTAACTCTGTCAGTCCCAGAAACTTACCTGTATTTTTGATGCTGGAATTTGGGTCAGAGGACAAATCTCTTACGTGTAATTCATACAATATAATATCCGTCGGATTTTGTAAAGCAGGGCGTTCATCGTTATCCCAATTTTCAGGATTCGTTTCGTTCAAATCCACAACCATGCCACGATTTCCATTTACACCCACTGCTTTCACATAAGGATCGGGCACTTCATTTGACCAATTTCCTTTTATTTTAACTTGAAAGGTGTAAAATTTTCCTTTTAAATCTTCACTAAAACTCACTTTCCAAACGCCGTCTCGGTCGTACTCCATCGCTTGCGTTTGAATGGGCGAACCACCTTCACCTGCATCGTACAAGCTGATTTTTGCTTCTTCGGCAGTGGGTGCCCATACTTTAAAGGTGGATTTTGTAGGGGAATAAGTCAAACCCAAGTCATCTCCTTTATACACTGGATACTCGGCGAATGAGGCATACTCGGTTTTGGGGGTTTCTTTACAAGCGGTCATCATACAAATAAATATTGGTGCTGCAAAAAGAAACGACGATAGGCGCATATTGTTGGAATTGAGTGAAATTTTGTCGAAGATAGGAAACGTTCAAATAAATTGGATTTAAAATCTTAACTTTATTGAGATATATTAGATGATTTGGAATCGTCTGTATATTAAATTCTAATATTCTCACAATGAGCGACCAATTAATAACTGTAGCTACTTTTAATTTTACAACTGAACCCAACTTTCTGTTATTCAAATTAGCATTGGAGCATCATGGTATTCCATATTATGCAGCGGATGAAAATACGATAAATGCAAATCCGTTTTTGTCTATTTCCGTTGGGGGTATTCGGGTGCAGGTACATGAAGATGATTTGCCGGAGGCAGTAGCTATCTGGCGGGAAATCAAGGAGTTGGATGATACCGTAGCCAGAGATATAGGCAATAGCGACCAGATTTTAGATGATGCGCGAAACGCCACAGAAGTAGACACCATAGCTAATAATGGAACGTATCGAATCATTATTGGTGTACTTTTAATGGTTATTTTTTTAATCATTCTTCGAGTTGTGTTGTGCGGTTTTTCATTTTAATAAACTTGTTTTGAGATTTTTTTTAAAAAATGTGCCTTTGCATTTTCGTATCCACTTTGGTTTTCCAATCTTTGCTGTGATGAGTACCAGCCGAATAATATGGACCAATGAACGCTTCCGACTGACGATTGAGCGGCTATGCCAGCAACTCATTGAGCAGTACGAGGGCTTTGACAATACCTGCCTCATAGGGGTGCAGACAGGTGGCGTGTGCTTGGGCGACCGCTTGCAGACGCGTCTGCGCACGCTTTTGCCTACATCCAAGATTGAATATGGCAAGCTGGACATTACTTTTTATCGAGATGATTTTCGGCGTGGGAAGCCTTTAGCACCAAGCGCGACGGAGATGAATTTTATTTTAGAAGATAAAAATGTGGTGTTGGTAGATGACGTGTTGTACACGGGACGCACGATTCAGGCGGCTTTGACGGCTTTGAATCATTATGGACGACCTAAATCTGTAAAATTATTAGTCATGGTAGACCGAAGATTTAATCGGCATTTGCCCATTGAGGCGGATTATGTAGGCATGACGGTGGACTCGCTTGATGAGGCTTATGTAAAGGTGGAATGGCAGGAAGTGGAAGGCGAAGACCGGATTTTGTTATTTGCGGATAAGTAGTATTTGGTACTTGGTATTTAGAACGTAGTATTTGGACTTGATATTTAGCAGCCGGCAGGAAAATATTATGAGTACAGCACAGCAATTAAGCACCAAACATTTACTCGGTATAAAATATCTTACGCCCGAAGATATTCAACTTATTTTTGAAACGGCGGATAGCTTTAAAGAAGTCATTAATCGCCCTATCAAGAAAGTGCCTTCGCTGCGAGACATCACGATTGTTAATCTTTTTTTTGAAGACTCTACGCGCACCCGTATTTCCTTTGAATTAGCTGAAAAACGACTCTCCGCCGATACCCTCAATTTTTCCGCTTCTTCTTCTTCTGTAAAAAAAGGCGAGACATTATTGGATACAGTGAATAACATTTTGTCCATGAAAGTGGATATGGTGGTCATTCGGCATCCAGCACCGGGCGCACCGCATTTTTTGGCCAAAAATATTGATGCAAATATTATAAACGCTGGTGACGGTACGCATGAACATCCGACGCAAGCCTTGCTTGATGCCTTCTCCATTAGAGAAAAACTCGGTTCATTGGCAGGTAAGAAAATTGCCATTTTTGGCGATATTTTACATTCCAGAGTGGCATTGAGCAATATTTTTTGTTTGAAAAAACTCGGTGCAGAAGTGACGGTTTGTGGACCGCCGACTTTGATTCCAAAACATATCCACCAATTGGGTGTGGGCGTTTCACACAACGTGCGCGAAACCTTGCAATGGTGTGATGTAGCTAATATTTTACGCATTCAATTAGAACGGCAGGACATCAAATATTTTCCTTCTCTTCGTGAATATTCGCAATATTTTGGTATTAATAAACAATTGTTGGATAGTCTGGATAAACCGATTGTCATCATGCACCCGGGACCCATCAATCGCGGCGTGGAAATTAC
>CAZJXN010000060.1:0-28552 GCA_964549655.1 uncultured Saprospiraceae bacterium | reverse complement strand
AACCACTTATGAAAAAAGTAGCATTAGGAAACAGCGATTTACACGTGTCGCGCATCGGCTTAGGCACGATGGGAATGTCGGAATTTTACGGCGAGCGCAATGATGAACATTCTATCGAAACCATTCACGCCGCGATTGAGCAGGGCATCAATTTTTTTGACACCGCCGATATGTACGGTCCATTCCACAATGAAGAATTGCTGGGCAAAGCTTTCAAAGGCAGACGCGACGAGGTCATTATCGCCACTAAATTTGCCAATGAGCGCAGTGAACAAGGTGCTTTTTTGGGTGTAAATAATCGCCCAGAATACATTCGCAAGGCTTGTGATGCAAGTTTGAAACGTCTAAAAATTGACGTGATTGACTTGTATTATATGCACCGCCGAAACCCAGAAGTGCCGATTGAAGACAGCGTGGGTACAATGGCAGACTTGGTGAAAGAAGGCAAAGTCCGTTATCTTGGTTTGTCAGAAGTGTCGGCAGAGACGATTCACAAAGCACATAAAATTCATCCGATTGCAGCGATTCAGACGGAATATTCGCTTTGGACGACGGATTTGGAAGAGGAAGTGTTACCTGCTGTGCAAGCAATTGGCGCGTCTTTGGTGGCGTACAGTCCGCTGGGAAGAGGTTTTTTGACGGGTCAAATTAAAAAGTTGGATGACTTGGCAGCAAATGACTGGCGCCGTCATGGACCTCGTTTTGAAGAAGAAAATTTGAACAGTAATTTGAAAATCGTAGAAGCCGTCGAGCAAATTGCAAAAGAAAAAGGTGCAAAACCAAGTCAAATTGCTTTGGCGTGGTTACTACAAAAAGGCGATTTCATTGTGCCAATTCCAGGAACAAAGCGGGTTAAATATTTGACAGAGAACGCACATTCAGTTGATGTTACATTGAATGCAAATGAAATTGAGGAGTTGAATACTTTGAGCCAAGACATAGCAGGTTTGCGCTATCCAGCCCAGTTCATGGGGTCTTTGAATAATTGATGCATATAGAGGTGCCACACTTTTGAAGTGCGGCACATCTTATAAAATCAACGGCAATAAAAACAATAAAAATCCTATTGCAAACAGTGCTGTCAGCACATTTACCATCCAGTTATCTGCTTTCAAAAAAATGAATTGTTCTATCGTGCGTCCCAGCCAGAATAGTGAAAAGCCCGCCAGTAAAAATCTCCCCAACGCAGTCGTGTAAAGCGTTTCGGTAAAGAAAAAGCACAAGGCTGCCATCAGCAAGAAAACATAAATCAATCTAATATTAAGAATTTGTAGAATGGCTCGGTTCAAGAAATGCAGTTTGGGCAGTTCCGTTTTCCAACGAAATATTTTCCAGAAATACACATGAAAAACGGCGAAGCCCAGTGCATGGACTCCGCCGAATAGGATGAATATCTTCGCAAAGTTTTCCATTTTGGTTTTTAGATGTGCCGCACTTTGAAAGTGTGGCACATCTACACCTTATATTTTAAAACTCCTCAATCAACTTCTTTTTCATCTGCTCAAATTCTTCACCAGAAATAATGCCTTGGTCTTTCATTTCCGCTAATTGCTTGATGCGCTCCAGCACGGTATTTTGGTCAGCTGGCGTAGGCGTTGGTTCAGACTTTGGAGCCGCTGATTGCGCCTTTTGCGAAGCCGTTTCTTTTTTCAACTCTTCTACCACTGTTTTGCCTTTTTCAAACTTCTCTTTATACGTCTTACGTACCCTTTCTACATCAAAATCGAGAATTGTACCGCCGAGGTCAAAATGTTTTTTAAACACCTCACCCAGCGCATACGTGGAAGCACCATTGAAAACCGACAATGCAACGCCACCAATAATCGTACCGATACCCGGAATCAATTTCAACGCACTCCGCACGCCCATTTTGGTGAGAATAGAAGTGGTCAGCGCGGAGACGACCGCTTTACCCTGATTTTCTTTAAATTCTACATTGTACACCTTGCACAACTGGCGAATCATGTCCAATTGTACCGCACCGGCAGCCACTACATCCATGAACGGCAGTGGAATAAAACCTACGCCCATGGCGAGCAGCATGTGGTTGCGAATGACGCTCTCGGCGTGTCTCGACTGTTCTTGTTTAACGTCGTTGCTCATAAATCTCTTTTTTATGGTTTTCGCAGCGAAATTGAATAGCTGTTTTCTGTTGAACATTCTACTTTACAAATTTGATTCTAAAAATAAGCGGAATCTCTATGTTCTCCACTTTTTCTCGACTACTTATCTGTTTTAAACGCTTAAATAAAGTATTTGGTTAGATTTAGTAAATCTTGAAGATTTGCTAAATCTTTTTAGAAATACCTAAAATTTTATCCACCACTCTGATTTTAAACCTTCTATAAACGAATACGACACTTCATCCACTTTCACGCCATCAGGATTGAGTAACTCAATTCTTCCACCGAGATTTGACAAGTTGATGCGCGTTATAAAAACAATGCCATTGCCACCCGGATTGATAACCAGCGTCGGAATGCGCTCTCGTTCCCCAGCTTTATTGCGAATTTCCCATCCTGCTAAATCCACGGTCTTATTCGTTGTATTAAGAATTGACACCATTTCATTCCCTTTGTCATTGCCTTTTGGATTCACCATCGCCGCCATAATGTGAATGCCGCTGGTGAGTGGCGTGGTATCAATCGGCTCGTCAGCAGGGGTCGTTTCATCCACTGGTTTTGGTCGCAATTCTAATGCCCGCCGCACCGCTCGAAACGCATTTACTTTTCCACGACCAAACCAATCGGAATGTCCATTTGCATCATACACTCCTTTTCGTAAACCCAATACTGGATCGGGCTGCTCATCTATAATTTTATCCGCTGTGGTTTGTAATATTTCTCGCACTTGCAGGGCAGTCAAATCAGGATTGGTAGAAAGCACAAGTCCCGCAGCACCCGCCACCATTGGCGTAGCCGCAGACGTACCACCAAATTGACCCGTATAGCGCGTCCCCAAATTTTCATTATAAGTCGTCCAAATTGCCTGCCCGGGCTGTCGAATTTGAAAATCAAGCGGATGCACATTATCGCTGGGTGCGCACAGGTCTACTTCCGGTCCCCAATTGCTATACGCTGCTTTTTTATTTTGACTGGTCGAAGCCGAGACTGCAATCACATCAGGATGCGCCGCGTGTCCATTCAATAGAGCGCCAGTCGTTTCTTTCAAGCCCTTACTTGGATGCCGCCATGTAAATTTGGTATTATTTAAATCTTTAATGGGCGAATTGTAATTTCCTGCTGCAAAAAGTACAACACAGCCTTTGCCGCGTGGACCGCCGGTACGCGTAATCTGCGCTAATTGTTTATTCAACAAAGACGAAAGTGGCGCATAAACTGGCACAGGTCCCCAGCTACACGAGATTACATCGGCATATTTGGCGGTGTATTCAAACATTTCAAACAGCAATTTATCATCCGCCGTCAAACCAAAACGGATGGGCATAAACGAACAACCCGGCGCAACGCCTACAATACCATTCCCATTTTCCTCTCCAATTGCAAGTCCCGCACAAGGAGTGCCATGATAATCACCTGCTTGTCGGTTGGGAAACGGCTGGTCATCGCCATCTGCAAAATCTTTCGGAAACGTAATTTTACCCAATCCATCCAAATCAGGATGCGAGAGGTCAAATCCATCGTCAATCACGGCAACCACAATGGTACGGCTGCCGCGCGTAATGTCCCAAGCACTGGCTGCGTCTATATTTGCATCGGGCGACAACTCAATACCGCTCGTACTTTTTAAATGCCATTGATTGCGAAAAAGCGAATCCGTAGGCGTATGAAAATTTTGAAAACGATTGACAATATTGGGTTCTGCAAATACAATTTCCGGACGCTCTTGCAAGTCTTCACTTACTTTAATCGGATTTTTGCCGGCAGATTTTGTGACTTTCAATAAAAACGTTGGCTCGGCTGGCTGATTAAAAGATTTTATAAATTTCAATCCATGCTGCGCCAATATCATTTCAATAGTAGAAGTGGATGTACCCGGCTGAAAAGCAACCGTCAACATATCTGTTAAATAATAAACCGTTGCGTCATCGTCCGTTGGATGGTAGGCGTGGTGACTGACCGTCAACGTTCGCTCGTCCAGGCGCAAATCCTGCATCACCGTGTCCTGCGCACCTTGCAGCGTCTTTACTTTATAGACATTATCAAAAACGTGCGTCACTTCTTCCACCGGCTCTTTTTTTCTTAATTCCTGCACGCTGTACGTATCGGGTAAAATGGTGGTAAAAACTTCGAGTTCTTTTTCGAGGGCAATTTTTTCACCGCCGCGATAGAGGTAATTTTGGGTAGGCATTAGTTGTGTTGTATTATATTTGAAGTTGGAAAACAGTTGAACGTATTTAGAACGGAAGGTACACTGATTTTGTATGATACGTTTTGAATTTTTATGATTTTAAATGGTTTAAAAAAAGCATAAACTATCCTAATCATCTTATCAAATCAGTGTCCTATCCATTTTTGAAACTTAAAGCCGTTTTTTTCGTACAAAGAAAGAAATGCTGAAATACCTATAATTACGACAAAGGATAACAATCGTTTAAATAATTCTTATTTTTTAACTTTGTGAACAATTTTTCTACTGCAATGAGCGATTTTTAGAGAAAAGAGCGCAATGAATAAAAATTTGGCAATCCTTTTGGTAACTTTATTGAGCGGTTTTCTGAATTGTCAAGGATATACCGACACGGACGATATGTTTGAAGAAGAATTAATATTGGTTGTCAATAAGTTACGTGTAAAAGGTTGTACTTGTGGAGACGTGTATATGCCACCGGTAAAACCGTTGAAGTGGAATGAAAATTTGCAAAAAGCCTCGCTGCGCCACGCACAGGACATGAAAGAAAATCATTATTTTAGCCACACCGGTTCGGACGGTAGCACGGTTGCGTTGCGGGTGACAGATATCGGTTACGATTGGTCGGCAGTAGGCGAAAACATCGCACATGGCTATGAATCTATCCCGGAAGTGGTGCAAGGTTGGAAAAAAAGCACGAGCCATTGCAAAAATATGATGAAAGCCGCTTACACCGAAATGGGCGTGGCACGCGTGCATACTTATTGGGCGCAGACGTTTGCAAAACCACGTATGAAGTTAGCAGTCGGCAGTGAGCAGTAGACACCAAACTTGTTTGGTTATAAAAAAAACACCAAGCCGCGAGCGAAATAAATGCTAATAATGAAGTAAATGGATTAAATTGAGGAATTACAAATGCGCCGTACTCGCGTTTTATTCTTTAATTCATTCATTTTTCATTTTTTCATTATCAATATTGCACTAAAACCCAAACCCATGTCTTTTACAAAAACGATTAACCAACTTTTGACCAGCAACCAAGCCCTCTTTGGAACGAAAAACTTCGATGTCAAATGGATACGGGAAGGGCTGTATGAAATGGGCTTCGACAAAACCCTCGCTTGGAACGCCGACACACCCGACGCCACATTTGATGCAGTAACGGCTGCCGCGCTGAAAGATTTTGCAACCCGCAATCAGCTCGAAACAGACGGCAAAACGCTCTCGCCTGAATTATTACAAAAACTCCACCAACGCTTCGAGTTATTACAAAGTTTAAAAATGCTCCACCGAGCAATTTTACTCGAAGAAACCGAAATATTCTATGATGCAACAGACCCAAAAGCAGAAGGGACCGTTGCTGTGGAAGCGTGTTTGCGCGAGTTAGGCTTTATACAACCCAATGTAAATGACGCTTTAATAGAATTTGCAACATTAGAAAATGTGCCGTTCGATGGAAAAACGTTGAATAAGCAACTTGCCGTTGTGCTTCGCAGCTGTTTATTATATTTTTACGGTCCGTATTTTTTAGAATTGCCTTGGTATGAGAGTTTAAAGCATGGTGCGATTATTAAAGAAAATGATAAAAATTTTCAAGTTTCTTCTGGGGATGTAAATGTTGTATTCAAAAAATATAAGTCAGGAGTCTATAATGTTGGCAATCAAACGATTAAAGATTTTTTACAAACCAATCGAGATACGGTACGTGGTTTAAATGTAAGCGACGCAGCGATAGATGTAATGATAGCGGTTTCCGAAAATGAAGGCAATCTGGACGGAATTAATACTTATGATAATGCTTACATCAGTTTTGGTGCATTTCAATGGACACTCGGCACGGGCAAAGATGGCGGCGAACTGGCAGCTCTTTTGAAAAAAATTAAAAACTTTCAACCCCAAGCCTTTCAAGAATATTTTGGAAAATACGGCATTGATGTGCATCCTTCTACCAGTACGACTTACGGCTACCTTACTTTTCGTGGCAATAAAGTGGACAATCAAGCGGATAAAGATTTGTTCCGCCCGCCGCATCGCGCCTTTCGGTTCTGGCTCTCTGGTCATGATAACCGCGTGAAAGCTGTGCAAGTAGAGCACGCCCTCAGCCGCTTGAAAAATTTCTATTGGAAGCCCGATATTGGTGTAAAACGCTATACCTTAGCTCAAATCATTAGCTCTCAATACGGCGTCGCGCTGCTTTTAGACAATCATGTAAATCGCCCCAGCTACGTGCGCCCTTGTGTTGAAAAAGCAATGACAGAAACCGGTTTGACCAGCGACCCAGCACTTTGGGATACCAAAGACGAACGAAAATTGATAGAAGCATACCTACGCATTCGAGAAGTACACGGCTCCATGCCCATGACGGATGCGCACCGACGCGCCCTTGTCACCAAAAAATACTTGGATCAAGGTGTGATTTCTGGCGACCGTGGCTCGTTCCGCTATTCGGCTACCGGCGAGCGTTCGTTGTCGTTGGATAGTACACCCACACCGCCCGACGATTATAATTCCAGAGCTTATCCGAAAATGACGCAGATTAGGGGGACAGAGCGAATGAGTGACCAAGAGAATGAGTGACGAAATAACTTCGAAGGAGTGATATAATTATAGACGAGAGAAAATAAAAAGCTGCGGAATCTGCGCTCCCGATAGCTATCAGGAGTGGGAGATTAAGTAACAAGTGCCAAATCACAAATAACAATTCACCAATCACAAATAACAACCACCGTGAGTCCAGCAGGTATTTTCCAAACCATCATCCGTAGTCTCCAATCCATTTTTGGAAACCGGAATAAGAAAAATACAAAAACCCCAACGCAACCGCCGAAGGAACCCACTAAAACTCCTTCCACCATTGCAACGAAACCAACCATTCAAACCACTAAACCAATTACGAAAACCACTAAAACACAACCAGCTATGAAACAAACCCTGCACGCGCTGCTTGTCGCCATTGACGCTTACAGCTACCCCGTACCACCCCTAAAAGGCTGCGTCAATGACCGCGATGAATTCAAAGATTACCTGCAACGTCAGTTTACAAACCCCGATGAAGTAGCACTCAACATCAAAACCCTCACCGATAACGAAGCCACCCGACAAGGCGTGATAGACGGTTTCAGCCATTTTAAAAATGCCAAGAAAGACGATATTTGCGTATTTTATTATAGCGGTCATGGTGCGCCCTCGCCTGCGCCGCTTGAGTTTTTACACCTTGACCCCGATGGTGTGAGCGAAGGAATCGTGTGCTTCGATAGCCGCCATACCACCAGAGACCTGATGGATAAAGAAATATCCTACCTCGTTGCTAAGGCAACCGAAGGAAAAGACGTACATTTTTTGACACTGTTTGACTGCTGCAATTCCGGTACGATTACGCGCGATGCTGCCTTTACGGTGCGTACCACGTCTGCCTCGCCTTTCCCCTCCAAGTTTGAAGAGTATCATGGACATCAAGAGTATAAGCGCGAGACTTCCCCCAATGGCAAAGTATATATTTCTCCGCCGGTGGGCAAATATTTACAACTATCCGCTTGCCGCGAACAAGAGACGGCGAAGGAAACCCTCATCAACAATAAATCCCGAGGCGTTTTCACGTATTCGCTGATTGAAGCTTTAGAACAAAATGGCGGCGCACTTTCTTACGCCGATTTGTTGCGCATTCTACAAGTGCGGCTGGCAAATAAAGTGCGCAATCAACTCCCTCAACTCATCACCGAAGGACGAGATAAAAATCTTCCCTTTCTCGGCGGTACGATTCCACCAAAACCTGATTTTCTGCTTCAGTTTCAGCAAGATAAGAACAAATGGGTGATGGACGGCGGCTCTGTACAGGGCATTCCGGCAGAAGGCGGCGAGATAACGCTGGAAGACGGCAAGAAAATGCGATTGGTAAAAGTGGGCGTCAATACTTCCGAAGTGCAAGGCATGGAAGGGCGCGACCCGAAACTCAGCTATCGTGCTTCTGTAAAGGGGTTGAAATTTAAAAAAGTAAAAATTGCATTCGCAACTGATACAAGTAATGATGTAAAGCGCGTGCTCAAAGGCGCATTCCCAGGCATCGCTTCGCCTTTTATGGAATTGGTAGAAAGTACCACCGATGCTCAATACTGGATACGCAGTGCGGAGAATTCTTTTCAACTAACTCTGCCCGGCGATGCGCGTCCGATTTTCAAACGAGTAGAACCCATTGACCAAGCCAACGCCACGCTGTTTTTAAACAATATAGAAAAAGTAGCCCAGTGGCGCAATTTGTTGGAATTGTCCAATCCGAAAAGCACTATCCGCAGTGAGGAGTTTGAGATTGAATTGTTCCGAATTACCGAACCTGGAAACATGGAAGATAGCGCCCGCGAAGAAAAAGTCAATTGGCAGGAAAGTAATGTATTCCGCTATGAAAAATTAGAATCAACTGGCGAATGGCAACAGCCAGCGTTCCGACTTAAAATTCGCAACAAAGGCAATCGCACGCTTTATTTCAGCGCACTGAATCTGGTAGATAATTTTGGAATTTCCAACCGTTTCATGCCTTTACAGGAATTAGGCCCAAATAAAGAAGCATGGCTCCTTGATGTATTTGAAGGCAATCGCTTCAAAACCATTCCTTTAGCTATTGATAATGAGGCGTATGCTTCTTGGGGTATTAATGAAATCAAGGAATATTTTAAAATTATTATCAGTAATGATAAGCAGCTCGATACCACTCGTTACAATCAGGAAGGTTTAGAACTGGACATCAATAAAGCGATTACCACCCGTGCCGGTCGAGAACCCAATCAAAATGTAAAACCCGAAGAACTCGACTGGACGACCCGCGACATTGAAATGATAGTCGTGCGCCCAATGCCAGAACAGTCACTCGCCGAAGGACAACCGGTTAAGATGAGTAAGGTAAAAATAGCGGCACCGCGTGGTCTCTCTGCCAAAGTCGCCCTTACGTCCGTTGATGAAGCAGAGCGTTCGTTGTCGCCAGAATCTAGTTCCGATCAATCCCTTTCCTTTTCAGATAGAAAGGAACAAATGCGTTTCCTGCCGCCCATGACGCGCAGTGCCGACTATGTAGCGGAGCCTTTTGCGTTTACGACGGGTAGAAGTACCTCGCCAAGTTTGAGTGTTTTAGAATTATATGATGTGCAAGGTGCGGACCTAGTGGATGCCGACAACCCGCTCGAAGTAAACCTTCAGCAAAGCATGGCTGCCAACGAAATGGTCATCCCAATGGCATACGACCCGGAGACGAAACTCTACATTCCACTGGGTTTTTCGGATGAAAATGGGATGGTGAAAATCGAATCCTTGCCCGACACTACGCCCGTGCGTACCCGCAGCCTGACGGGTTCGGTCAAGATTTTCTTTCAAAAAGTTGTATTGAGCAAGTTAGGTTTTGAATACCGGCATCCGCAGTTGTCCATGGCAAAGTTCAAGGAAACAGGAACCGAATTTTCGTACGAAACCGACACCGAAAAAGTAAAAGCAGCCGTTACCAACGCCAAAAATATCGTCGTTTTTATCCACGGCATTATTGGCGACACGACTGCAATGCCCAAAATACTGCGATTAATTCCAGCACAAAATGGTCAAGCTTTTCGAAACCCTTATGATTTGGTCTTAGCATTTGATTATGAAAATTTGAATACCGACATTCGACAGACGGCTAAAGATTTGAAAGCCAAATTAGAAGCAGTTGGTTTGAATGCCAATCACGGCAAGCAACTCACCATCATTGCGCACTCAATGGGCGGCTTGGTCTCGCGCTGGTTTATTGAAAAAGAAGGTGGAAACGAAGTCATCACACGCTTGATTCAAGTCGGCACGCCCAATGGTGGGTCGCCTTGGTCGGATGTGTATCAATTGAGCACCGCCTTGATGACGAAAGTCGTGAATGGCGCCGCTTTCTTCCAGCCGTATTTATTTGCTTTGAATTTATTGGGCAGATTCAGCGGTCAATTATTCAAAACTTTACAACAAATGGACCCCGATGACTCTGACTTCCTGAAAGAACTCAACGACGGCACCGACCCCAACATTTCCTACACCGTCATAGCTGGTAACACCTCGCTCATACCGAAAGCCATACGAGAAGTGCAAACTGCCCTGCTCAAGCGCGTCTCCGCCCGTTTTAGCAAACAAACCGCGTTTGAAGCACTCAATAAATTCCTATTCAAAGAAGAGAACGACATCGCCGTATCAGTGAAAAACACCTATGGCATTCCTGGCTCTGAAAAATGGAAAAATCCGCCCCAGCAATACACCGCTGCATGTGACCATTTGAGTTATTTTGGTGATCCGGCTGGGCTGGAAATATTGGCGAAGGTGGTGACAAGTAGGAGCGAGCTTTAGCCGTCAAAGCACCAGCGAGCTTCAGTCGCCGAATGACATATTGGCGCGGCGACTGAAGCTCGCCCCTACCATAAGAAAAATTCTACTCCTGATAGTCATTAACCGGATTGGCTTTGATATTATTTTTAAAATATTCGCAATGGTGGTCGCCTTCCCCCAGCCGACTGCCCGCCAAGTGCGGAATGGAGCCGTAGCTTTTATGACCGAGTATTTTTTTGGCAAGTATCATATTCCAAAATAGATTTTCTTATTAACAATCAAAAAGCATAAAAAGTGCCGATGAAATTGATAAAGCTTTTGATTGATTCATTTAATTTTTTTTATTACTTTTGTAAAGTATCTTGATAAGAATAAGATTGAAATATGAAACTTATAACTAGAGTTATTTTAATAGTGGTGCTTTCTGCATTACTTGCTTGTAATACAAAACAAAACCACCTTTCCATTCCAATTATTGGCACTTGGGAGTTGATTTCGGCAACAACCACCGAGAAAGACACGACTTTTTCTACATTCAATCCGAAAATCAAAATGATTAAAATTATTAATCCAACGCATTTCGCTTTCTTGACGCATGACTTGAATATGGGAAAAGACACAACTACTGCTGCATTTACTGCGGGCGGAGGCGCCTACACTTTAATGGATAGCACTTACACGGAGCAGTTAGAATATTATATTGACAGACAATGGGAAAATAATAAATTCCAATTTGTTGTTCATATTACAAATGATACGCTAATTCAGAAAGGCGTAGAAAAATTGGACAAACTCGGCATTGACCGCGTCATTGTTGAAACATATAAAAGAGTAAAAGAGTAGTTTTTTTATATATAATGATATAATGATTGCAAAATACGAAAGCAAGTTTGTGCGGAAATTCAAGATTATTATATATTAGCCATTATGGTAAGTAAGTAATTGGACTTAATTAAGTGTACGTAAATTTTTCTTCCCGCCATGTGGATGTCCAAAAATTGGCTGCTTTGCATTTTTCAATAGCCACTTTTGGACACGGCGCGCCGATATTGGAGTATGCGTCCCAAAAATTTCATAAAAAATTCTTGAAGTAGCGTCTATTTTTATTAAATCAAAAACCCTTCCGCGCACTGTACGAAAGGGTTTTCTATCTTAATCTTGAAAACTGAAAACTTTTAAAATACGAGCAAGCTGCCTGCTGCCATTACTAACTGCCTACTTTCTTATACCGTCGCTCCCTCTTTCATCGCCTGCGCCATCATCGCGCCAATCATAGCGGGAGATTTTACAACATGAATACCGCATTCTGCCATGATTTTCATCTTTGCTTCGGCAGTATCAGATGCACCACCGATGATCGCACCGGCGTGTCCCATCTTCCGACCTTTGGGAGCGGTTTGACCGGCAATGAAACCTACCACTGGCTTCGTGCCATTTGCTTTTATCCAATACGCAGCTTCGGCTTCCATGCCGCCACCGATTTCACCAATCATGATAATACCTTCCGTTTCAGGGTCGTTCATTAGGAGTTCCACGGCTTCTTTAGTCGTCGTACCTACGATTGGGTCACCGCCAATACCGATGCAAGTAGATTGTCCCAAACCCGCCTTCGTTACTTGGTCAACAGCTTCATAAGTCAATGTACCTGAACGAGATACAATCCCAATCGTCCCTTTACGGTGAATGAAGCCCGGCATAATTCCGCATTTCGCCTCACCCGGCGTGATGACTCCTGGACAGTTCGGACCAATCAATCGTGTATCAAAATCTTTAATGTAAGCCTTGACTTTCACCATATCCTGCACTGGAATGCCTTCCGTGATGCAAATGATGACTTTAATGCCTGCTTCCGCTGCTTCCATAATCGCATCTGCCGCAAAAGGTGGGGGTACAAAAATAACAGAAACATCCGCGCCTGCTTGTTCTACCGCATCTTCCACGCTATTGAACACAGGCTTGTCAAGGTGCAGCGTGCCACCCTTGCCCGGCGTGACTCCGCCCACAAGGTTCGTACCATATTCTATCATCTGGGTGGCATGAAACGTGCCTTCCTTTCCTGTAAAACCCTGCACAATGACTTTAGAATTTTTATTTACCAATACAGACATTTTCTTTGTGTTTTGGTGTTAATGTTTTATTGTGTTTTTGACCCTCAATACGTATTAGGGCACTGATTTTTATGATTAATAGGAATGATTATGATATAAATCAGTCAAAATCATAAAAAACTTAAAAAATTAGTGTGCTATCATTCCTTTTCTATTACAAATACATCTTCATTATTTTTCTTCATGTAATATTGCTCCCGAGCGAATTTCTCTTTATCCTGCTCCAAATCCAATCGGTCTTGCTGTGCTTCTTTTATTTTTGCGCGGTATTCTGTTTTATCTGATTCTAATTGATTGACAGTGCGTTGCAAACGAAATTGCGTAATGACATCATGTTTATCAAAAAAAACCAGCCAGCAAATAAATAAAGTCAACACTAAAAAAAACTTATTGCGAAAGGGTTTCAAGAAATTTTGCAGTGCCGGTGGAAGCAGTTTATTGGAAGCCATAGCATCAATTAATTAACCATTTATAATTGACCATTGACCTTTAATTTAAACCAACTAAAATGATTGATATAAAAGTCAATTATCAAGTTCATTCAACAACAAAGTTGCTTAAAATTCAATCTTAAAACAATTGGTCATCAAATTATTTTAAAAATACTGCTAACTGCCTAAATAGTTCGACCTAAATAATCGGCACACCCAAATAGTTAATTTATTGATTATCAGCTTAATATCCGATGGTCAATCGTCAATTATAAATAGTCAATTACTTAACCGCCAACTACATACTGATTTACCACCTTCTATTCAACAACGCCTTACCTGGATAATACGCTGACTCTGCCAACTCTTCTTCAATCCGCAACAACTGATTATACTTCGCGACCCTATCCGAGCGCGATGCCGAACCCGTTTTAATCTGACCTGTATTCAACGCCACTGCCAAATCTGCAATCGTCGTATCTTCCGTTTCGCCAGAGCGGTGGCTGATGATGCTGCGATAACCGCTACGCGTCGCCAACTGCACGGCATCAATCGTCTCGGTCAACGTACCGATTTGATTCACTTTTACCAAAATAGAATTCGCTACTTTTTGGTCAATCCCTTGTTGCAGGCGAATGGTGTTGGTTACAAATAAATCATCGCCCACCAATTGAACCCGATTACCCAACTGCTCTGTCAGCGATTTCCAACCGTCCCAATCGTCTTCATACAAGCCATCTTCCAGTGAAAAAATAGGATATTTGCTGCACCAATCTTTCCAATAATCCACCATTTGCGAAGAAGTCAATTTTTCACCCGTTGACTTTTTAAAATGATACATTCCTGATTCCTCATCATAAAATTCAGAAGCCGCCGCATCTATTGCAATAAATACATCTTCGCCGGGACGGAAACCCGCCTTTTCAATCGCCTCTAAAACCGTTTCAATAGACTCTACATTCGACTTCAAATTTGGCGCAAAGCCACCTTCATCGCCCACATTTGTAGAATATCCTTTACTTTTCAATACACTTTTCAAATTGTGAAAAATCTCCACGCCCATGCGCAAACCTTCTGAAAAGGACTCCGCGCCCATCGGCATCACCATAAACTCTTGAAAATCAATGGAGTTATCTGCATGAGAACCGCCATTCAAAATATTCATCATCGGCACTGGCAATACGTGTGCATTCACCCCACCGATGTAGCGATACAAAGGCATTTCACACGCCTCGGCAGCCGCCTTCGCCACTGCCAGCGACACCGCCAACATTGCATTAGCACCCAATTTGGATTTGTTGCTCGTCCCGTCCAGTTCGATCATCAAATTGTCAATATATCGTTGCTCAAACACATCCGAGCCAATCAATTCCTCGGCTATTTCCTCCACATTATCCACTGCATTTAGCACGCCCTTGCCCATATAGCGCCCCTTGTCGTCATCCCGCAATTCTACTGCTTCATGCTTCCCTGTGGAAGCGCCCGAAGGCACGGCTGCCATTCCAAAATACCCTTCTTCAGTCAAAACCTCTACTTCTACCGTTGGATTGCCGCGAGAATCCAGAATTTCTCTGGCGCGAATGTCAATGATTGTACTCATAATGTTTTGATGTATTAATGTTCTTATGTGTTTATGTCAACTAATCAAAATAGTTTTCATGTTACGTCCAAGTGGCGCAATATCAAAATATCTCAATATCAAATTCTATTAACTTTGCATTAAATTTATAAAATCATCAAACAAATACTGCGCATCATGCGGTCCTGGCGATGCCTCTGGATGATATTGCACGGAAAAGGCGCGTTTATTTTTTAATCGAAATCCTTCTACCGTATTATCATTTAGGTTGACGTGTGTAATTTCTATTTCGTCTGATTTGGATTCAATCACGGACCGATCTACTTCAAAACCATGATTTTGACTGGTAATTTCACTCTTGCCTGTCACCAAATTTTTCACGGGATGATTAATGCCTCGATGTCCATGGTGCATTTTATGCGTCGGTACATCTACTGCTAAAGCGAGTAACTGATGTCCTAAACAAATGCCAAACAGCGGTTTATCTTCTTTTAAAATCTCCTTTGTAGTCTGCACTGCATAGTCCATAGAAGCTGGATCACCAGGTCCGTTTGACAAAAAATAACCATCTGGATTAAATGCTTTCAACTCTTCCAAAGAAGTTTTCGCTGGAAAAATTTTTACATAACAACCGCGCTCCGTCAGGTTTTCCAGAATATGTTGCTTAATGCCATAATCCAACGCTGCTACTCGAAAACGTGCGTGGGGATTGCCATACGAATAAGATTCCTTCGTACTCACTATTGATGCCAATTCTAATCCTTCCATCGGCGGCACTTGTGCCAACTTTTGTTTCAATATTTCAATATCCAAAATCTCAGAAGAAACAATCCCATTCATCGCGCCCTTATGGCGGATGTGGCGCACAAGCGCACGCGTATCTACATCAGAAATACCGACTAATTGTTCTTCTTCAAAATAGGCTTGGATGGATTCATCTGCTTGAAAGCGAGAGTATTGCGAAGTAAAATTTTTACAGATAAGCCCAGCAATTTTTATGCTATGTGATTCTGTCTCGGTGCGTTTTGTGCCGTAATTGCCGATGTGAGCGTTAGTGGTGACGAGTAATTGACCAAAATAAGAAGGGTCGGTGAAAATTTCTTGATAGCCAGTCATGCCAGTGTTGAAACAAATTTCCCCGGTAGTTGTGCCAATTTTGCCGGCTGCTTTGCCCCGAAAAACCGTGCCGTCGTCCAAGAGTAATAGTGCCGATTGTTGTTGGAATTCGCTCATTTCTTAGTACTTAGGTGTGCCGCATCTTGAAGATGTGGCACACCTTTTTAATTTTTTGCAAAGATACTATTCCCAGTGAGAAATTGGAGTGGCGCGATTTGAAATATTGAGAAAAACAAAAAGGCGACACCAAGTATTTTGACATCGCCTCTTTATCATTGAAATTCAGCAATTTATGCCTCTGTTTTGTTCTCGTCTGTCGATTCCGTAGTGGTTGCGTCGTCAATTATTGGTGTGACATCCTCCACTGCTGCAACTTCCTCATCAATGACTGCTTCTTCTATTAATGGTTCTTCCTCGGCTATCGCTGTGGTAGTATCTGCTGCAACTATCGCACCTCTGTCTTGCTGTGTACCGCCACCGCCGCCCCGACGACGACGTTTTCTACCGGTACTAGTACCACTACCAGTATCACTTTCTGTGGTTACATTATAGACTTCATTGAAATCCACAAATTCTATCATCGCCATTTCTGCACCATCTCCCTGCCGGTAGCCCATGCGCAATACCCGCACATAGCCACCCGGGCGGTCGCCAATTTTCTCAGCCACCGGACCAAATAATTCTTTGACCGCTTCTTTGTTTTGCAAATAGCTGAATACAACTCGACGGGAATGCGTCGTATTTGCACGAGCTTTTGTCACTAGCGGCTCAATGTACACCCGCAAAGCCTTCGCTTTGGCTAAGGTGGTATTGATGCGCTTGTGTTCAATCAGTGCCGATGCCAAGTTTTTTAGCAATGCGCGGCGGTGTCCAACCTTTCTGCCTAAGTGGTTGCCCTTCTTACCATGTCTCATGTTGACCTAAAGTTTGCCTCGCAACACTTTTCGTCGAAAACACTCAGGGCGATTGGCGCGCCTTTCGACTATTCGGTTATTGCAAATAGCGTTATTTAAAGCAGACTGCTTCTTGCCAATCGAAGCTGTCTAATTAAATGAATACATGACAGGTTTCAGAAACCTGTCATGTATTCATTTCGTCCCAACAATTTAATCTTCTTCGAGCTTATATTTCGACAAATCCATGCCAAAAGTCAAGCCTTTATCTTGCAATAATTCTTCAATTTCTACCAACGACTTTTTACCGAAGTTGCGGAATTTGAGCAACTCGTGTGTGTCATATCGTACCAGTTCCGCCAACGTATTGATTTTAGCAGCTTTCAAACAGTTGTATGCACGTACTGACAAATCGAGGTCTTCCAAAGAAGTCTTGAGCAACTTGCGCATGTGCAAAATATGCTCATCCACAATGTTGTCTTCCCGGCTAGAGGCATCATCAAAAGTGATATTTTCATCTGTAATCAACATCAAATGCTGAATCAGAATTCTCGACGCATCTTTGATTGCTTCTTCTGGGTGAATCGTACCATCCGTTTTCAAGTCAATCGTCAGTTTTTCGTAATCTGTGCGCTGTCCTACCCGCGTATTTTCGATGCGGTAAGCCACATTTTTAATCGGGGTATAAATGGCATCAATTGGAATCACACCAATCGGTGCATCTTTCGGAAGGTTATCGTCCGCAGGTACGTAGCCACGACCTTTAGTAATTGTAAATTCTACTTCCAGACTCACAGAAGGTTCCATCGTACAGATCAATTGGTCTGGATTCATCACTTTGAACACATTCGTATGCTCCTCAATGTCTCTCGCATAGAATTCCTCTTTGCCAGAAACAGTCATGTATATCTTCTCACTTGTAATATCTTCGTTAGAAAGCAGGCATTTCAAGCGCACCTGTTTCAAGTTGAGGATAATTTCTACAACATCTTCTACCACGCCTCGAATGGTAGCGAACTCATGGTCTACGCCAGCAATGCGCACGGCAGAAATGGCAAAACCCTCCAGCGAAGAGAGCAAAACCCGACGCAAAGAGTTGCCAACTGTTTGTCCAAAACCGGGTTCCAAAGGTTTGAATTCAAAAAGTCCTTCGAAATCGTTGGACTTCTGCATTACAATTTTGTCCGGCTTCTGAAAATTTAATATACTCATAGTTTGATTTGAACTTTGATAGGAAATAACCGACGAATGCGCGTTTTGGTTGAACAGCGGGGTAAACGCTTTTTTCTAATACAAATTTTGACAGCCTGAAACCAGACTGCCAAAATTTGTTTTTTTACTTAGAATATAATTCGACGATTAGCTGTTCGTTTATCTTTTCGGGGATTTGGTCCCGCGATGGGTACGTCAAAAAAACACCCTGCAATTTATCAGGATTGAATTCTAACCAGCCAAATCTTCTCGCATCTTTCCGGTTGGTCACGCTCTCTTTCACAATATTCAATCCTTTTGACTGACCCCGCACTCCCACAACATCACCCGGACGAAGCTGATAAGAAGCGATATTCGTTACGATGCCATTCACCGTAATGTGTTTGTGAGAAACTAACTGACGAGCAGCCATCCGCGTAGGCGCAACGCCCAAGCGAAAAACCGTATTGTCTAATCTGGCTTCCAAAAATTGCAACAGCAACTCTCCCGTTACCCCTTTTTTATGACTTGCCGTCTCAAACAAATTTCTAAATTGACGCTCTAATACGCCATAGGTATATTTTGCTTTTTGCTTCTCCATCAATTGCACAGCATAATCTGAACGCTGCTTGCGCTTTCTGGTCTGCCCATGCTGCCCAGGAGGATATTTTTTGCGCTCGAATGCTTTATCGAAACCGAAAATAGCTTCGCCAAATGCTCTTGCTTTCTTTGTTCTTGAACCGGTATATCTTGCCATTTTAGGTCAAACTTTTTCTTTACAATAAGTGCTTCCCGATAGTTATCAGGTAATGAATTTACAACAAAATTATACTCTTCTGCGTTTCGGCGGACGGCAACCATTGTGCGGAATAGGCGTCACGTCTCTAATTTTGGAAACTTTAATACCCGCTCCATCAATGGCGCGAATCGCTGCTTCCCGACCTGAACCCGGACCTTTTACAAACACCTCTGCAGTACGCATACCCGCATCATAAGCCACTTTTGCCGCATCAGCCGCCGCTACCTGTGCCGCGTAAGGTGTATTTTTCTTAGAACCCCGAAAACCGGCTTTGCCCGCCGTAGCCCAAGAAATCACCTGCCCTTGACGATTGCAAAGCGAAATGATGATATTATTGAAACTTGCCTGAATATAAACCACGCCTTCCGGCTCCACTTTTACTTTCCGCTTCTTTACTTTTTTTGCTGCCTTAGCCATTTATAGAGTGTTTGGGTGTTAATGTGTTAATGTGTTAGGGTTGCTTATCACAAACCAAAACACCAGAACACTATAACACTACTATTTAGTAACCTTTTTCTTGTTTGCCACTGTTTTACGCTTGCCCTTACGCGTACGAGCGTTGGTACGGGTACGCTGACCACGTAGCGGCAATCCTCTACGGTGACGCAATCCGCGATAGCAGCCGATATCCATCAATCGCTTGATGTTGAGTTGGATTTCAGAACGCAATTCACCTTCTACTTTGTAGTCGTTAGTGATGATGCGCGTGATTTCACGTAATTCTTCATCGCTCCAGTCCGCCACTTTCTTATTCTCATCCACGCCTGCTTCCTGCAAAATATCAAGCGCAGCCGATTTTCCAATGCCAAAAATATAAGGCAAACTGATTAATCCGCGTTTGTTTCTCGGCAAGTCAATACCTACAATACGAGCCATTTCAATGTTAAATTTTCGACTTACAATTTACAGATTTTCATCATTCATAAATCGTACTTCGTACTTCGTAAATTAAAATTACCCTTGCCGTTGCTTGAACTTCGGGGTCTTTTTATTGATAATGTATATTTTCCCTTTTCGCTTCACAATCTTGCAATCAACGGAGCGTTTTTTTACAGATGCTCTGACTTTCATGATGCACAATTTTATTTGTATCTATAAATGATTCTACCACGAGACAAGTCGTATGGAGACATTTCCACTGAAACCTTGTCACCCGGCAAAATCCGTATGTAATTCATTCTCATTTTTCCCGAAATGGTAGCAATGATTTGGTGATCATTTTCTAATCGAACGCGAAACATCGCATTGGATAAAGCCTCTTCAATGATACCATCCTGTTTAATCAGGTTCTTTTTAGCCATAGGCGAAATTTCGGAGTGCAAAGATAGGAAACTTCTGTGTTTCTTTTCTACATTGCCTCCAAAAAAATTGTATAGTTTAATTATTTAACAATAAGTAAGTCAGTGGGCAGTTCAAAGTTGGCAGTAGGTAGCCTCTCAAAACATTGACAAACAAAAACTTATGTTATATTTATTTTATAATTTAAATATGCTTAGCCTATCAGGCTTCAATTAAGCAGCTACCGATTTTTTGTTTGCTACTTCTTTTAGATTCGGATTATTTTGAATGGCTGCTTCGATGTAAGAATGGTCGGAAAGAATATCCACCGATTTCTTACGTACTGCTACCGTGTGTTCAAAATGCGCGGAAGGTTTGCCGTCTTTTGAACGAACCGTCCAACCATCCCGCTCCGTATAAACTTCTTTTTTGCCCATGTTCACCATCGGTTCGATAGCAATCACTAAACCTTCCTTCAATTTTACGCCTCTACCGCGTTGTCCATAATTTGCCACTTCTGGCGACTCGTGCAATTCTCGTCCAACACCGTGTCCCACCAATTCTCTGACAATCCCATATCCATGCTCTCTTTCTATAAAAGTTTGAATCGCAAATCCAATATCACCCAAGCGATTACCTGCTACTGCTTGATTCACGCCTTTATAAAGAGAGGCATTCGTAATCCGCAACAGTTTCATCACCGGTTCGCTCACATTACCAATCGCAAAAGTATACGCCGCATCTCCAAAATAACCATTCCATTTCACACCACAATCCACAGATACGATATCCCCATCTTTGAAAACTTGCTTATCGCTGGGAAAGCCGTGCACCACTACATCATTTAACGATACACACAAAGAGCCAGGAAATGTTCCTTTGTAACCTTTGAATGCGGGAATCGCTTTATGGTCTCTGATAAAGGTTTCTGCTGCTCGGTCTATTTGTTCGCTGGTAATGCCGGGTCGTAACATAGCTCCTACCTCTGCCAACGTTCTACACACCAAGTGACAACTTTGCCGGATTAACTCTATCTCTTCGTCCGTTTTATAATAAATCATATCAAAAAAATAGGTAAGATTCAATCGAATCTGTTATAAACCTTTTCAAGAAAAAGAAAGTTCAATCTTACACTTAACTATTGTGCGCCAATGCCTTGCATCCGTCCAGTGCTTCTTCCTTGTATTCTACCCGACTTCACGAGTCCATCATAACGACGCATCAATAAGTGGCTTTCAATTTGTTGCAACGTATCCAATGTAACACCGACCAAAATCAACATAGATGTACCTCCAAAGAACACCGCAAATGCTGTATTGACACCCATACCTCCCGCAAATGCTGGCAGAATGGCAATGATTCCTAGGAAAATAGAGCCCGGTAGTGTAATACGAGTCGTAATGGCATCAATAAAATCAGCAGTCTCTTTGCCAGGCTTGATGCCAGGAATGAACGCATTCTGACGCTTCAAATACTCTGCATATTGCTGTGGATTTACCATCAACGCGGTATAAACATAGGTAAATATGAGTACCAACGAGAAATAAATAGCATTGTAAGCAACTGACGTATAATCATTTAACGCTAACAGAATTGGACTGGCCGCTACTTTATCGCCGCCTACAAACTGTGCTGCGGTAGCTGGTAAGAACATCAATGCTTGCGCGAAGATAATAGGCATGACCCCTGCTGCATTTACTTTTAATGGAATGTAATCGCGCTGACCAGCCACCGGCATTGCAGAAGCACCGCGCCCTACCATTCGTTTGGCAAATTGAATTGGAATTTTACGTACCCCTTGTACCACCACAATCATTGCCATGATAATTGCAAATAATGCAAACAACTCAATCACAAAAATCAAGAAACCACCATTATCCAAACGAAGCAACAATTCTCCAACAAATGCTTGTGGCAATCTTGCCAAAATGCCGACCATAATCAACAGTGACACGCCATTTCCTAGTCCTTTTTCTGTAATTCGTTCGCCCAGCCACATGGCAAAAACCGTACCCGCTGCTAAAATAATTGTGCTACTTGCCCAAAAGATACCACGTGGAATCTCTGGCGAAATAGCTCCCTGACTTGCAATATAAGTCAGATACGCACTTCCTTGCACCAACGTGATTGCAACGGTAAGAATACGTGTAATTTGATTCAATTTCTTTCTACCTGATTCCCCTTCCTTTTGCTGTAATCGCTGGAAGTACGGTACTGCAAATCCCAACAATTGAATAATGATAGAAGAGGTGATGTAAGGCATAATGCCCAAAGCAAAAACCGCAGCATTATTGAATGCACCGCCCGTAAATACGTTAATCAACCCCAATAAGTCATTAGGAGTGCCGCTATTTTGGGCAGCATTTTTCAATACCGCAGGCATCACACCCGGAAGCACCACATACGAGCCAAAACGGTACACCGCCAGCAATGCCAATGTAAAAAGGATACGGTTGCGTAATTCCTTAATCTTCCAGATGTTCTGAATAGTCGTGATTAATTTTTTCATCGTTCTTATTTAACGATATGAACGCTGCCACCAAGCTGCTCAATTGCCTGCTTTGCAGTAGCTGAAAATGCGTGCGCTGTTACACTCAACTTTGTCGCCAATTCTCCAGTCCCCAGAATCTTCACTTTGTCCGACTTGTTTACAATCCGATTCGTTATCAGTGCGCTCAAGTCAATAGCAGCAAGTTGATATTTCTCGGCAATATACGCCAATCTTTCGAGATTGATGGCGACATACTCTACACGGGTATAGTTTTTAAACCCAACTTTTGCAACGCGCATTTGTAAAGGCATCTGCCCACCTTCAAAGTTACGCTTGCGCTTGTGTCCGGCCCGCGCCTTGTCACCGTTATGCCCTTTTGTAGCCGTGCCACCATGACCCGAACCCTGTCCTCTGGCAATGCGCTTGCGATTTTTGGTAGATCCCGCCGCAGGCTTTAAATTATGCAATTCCATTTATCTATTCGATTTAATCGTTATCAGTTAGGATAAACAAGTTGTCCGTTTTTTGTCAAAATTCCAATCAAGTGATTTGGAAAACTACAATATTTAACAAACAAAGTTTCTTATGCTTCTACTTGCTCCACTTTCAACAGATGCAGCACCTTGCGAACCATTCCCAAAATTTGAGGGGTAGCTTCATGCTCTACTGTCTGGTTCATCTTTTTTAAACCCAATGCCTTCACCGTGTCCTTTTGGCGTTGCGGACGGTCAATGATGCTCTTTACCTGTGTTATTTTTATCTTAGCCATCGCTTACAAATTTGTCCGTTTTCCTAAAAATATGGATTATCCGTTGAATACCCTCTCTACCGAAATACTGCGCTGCCGAGCTATTTCCAATGGATTCCGCAGTTTTGACAAGGCATCAAGTGTTGCTTTTACTACGTTGTGTGGGTTAGAAGAGCCTTGAGATTTTGCCAATACGTTATGCACGCCGGCAATTTCCAACACGGCTCGCATCGCGCCACCAGCTATAACGCCTGTACCATCTGCAGCAGGTTTGATAAGTATTTTACCGGCTCCAAATTTGCCTTTTTGCTCGTGTGGAATCGTACCTTTATGAATGGGTACTTTTACCAAATTTTTCTTGGCATCATCCACCGCTTTTGCAATCGCCTCTGACACATCCCGCGCTTTGCCTAAACCCTGTCCCACCGTGCCGTTACCGTCGCCTACTACCACGATAGCTGCAAAGCTAAACGTCCGACCGCCTTTCGTCACTTTTGCCACCCGATTCAGACTCACGAGCTTTTCTTTCATCTCTGTTTCAGATGTTCGTACGCCTCGATTGTTGCCTTGTTGACCTTGACCTTGATTATTCTTTGCCATTATCGCAATCGTTAGATTTTTTTAAAATTGAAGTCCACCTTCGCGTGCACCATCCGCCAATGCTTTCACTCTACCGTGATACAGATAGCCACTCCGGTCAAATACTACATTGTTTACATCCTTTGCCAACACACGCTCCGCCAGTAATTTACCTACCATTTTAGCCTGTTCTGACTTTGTGATATTTTTTGGAACGCTTTCTTCCTGTGAAGATGCTGCTGCCAATGTAATACCTGCCACGTCATCAATTGCCTGACAATAGATTGCTTTATTGCTTCTATAAACCGTCAAACGCAATCTAGAAGGCGTTCCACTCAACTTTTTACGAACGCGGTAGTGAATTTTTTTTCGTCTACCTGCTTTATCTGTACTCATTTTTTTCGGTTTTAACCTTAGTGTAAAGTCTTGATTACTAAACCCAAGGTGCTACGAATGATTATTATTTGGTGATCTTGTGAGCTATTGATCTCGTAAAGCCAGCAAGATAAGTCGTTCTCAAGCTCAACGCATCATACAATTACCAGATATTATATAAATTTATTTCTTACCACCTGCAGTCTTACCTGCTTTACGGCGCACAATTTCACCTACATAACGGACACCCTTTCCTTTGTAAGGCTCAGGCTTTCTTAACTCTCTCACCTTAGCCGCAATTTGTCCTAACAGTTGAATATCAATGCTTTCTAAGCGAATCAATGGATTCTTACCTTTCTCTTGCTTGGTTTCTACCTTTACTTCTGATGGAATATAAAACATAATCGGGTGCGAAAAACCCAAAGTCAATTCCAATAACTGACCCGTATTTTGTGCGCGATAACCCACACCAACCAATTCTAATTCTTTTACAAATCCTTCCGTTACACCTTTCACCATATTATTGACCAAAGCGCGATATAAGCCATGCATAGCACGGTGGCGAATTTGTTCAGTTGGACGCACTAAAGTCAGTGTTCCATCTTCTATATGCAATTGAATATCTGGGTCAACCTGCTGCGTCAACGTTCCTTTTGGACCTTTAACAGTTACCAGATTGCCTTTACTGATGTCAATATTTACTGCGCTGGGAACCGTAATCGGCGCTTTACCTACTCGTGACATGGTTCAGAAATTTTAAAAACTTATCAATTAATAGATATAGCAAAGTACTTCGCCACCTACATTCTCCTTATTCGCTTGCTTATTCGTCATCACACCTTTGGAGGTAGAGATAATCGCAATGCCTAATCCATTTATAACGCGTGGCAGTTCGTCTGCTTTCACAAATTTACGCAACCCCGGTTTACTGATACGACGTAGCTCCCGCATGAGCGGCTTGCGCGTCATCGGGTCATATTTTAAAGCAATTTTTATAACGCCTTGGTTGCCTTTGCCTTCGTCGTCGGCAAATTTGTACTTGAGGATGTAACCGCTGTCGTACAAAATCTCGGTGAGTCGCTTCTTCAGATTGGATGCCGGAATATCTACTACTCTATGACCAGCTTGTTGCGCATTGCGGATGCGCGTCAAATAATCTGCTATTGGGTCTGTAACCGCCATTGTATAGAATTTCATCGGCTGGTTTTCCTGTAATAGGAACCTAACCGCTTGATTAAAAAATAATTAGAATTTGTGTTTGAATATTCAGACCTTAACTTAAGACCTGTTACCCAAAACCCCTTTACCAGCTCGCTTTTGTAATACCTGGAATTCTTCCATCTAATGCCATGTCGCGGAATTTCACACGGTTGACACCAAAATGACGCATGTAGCCTTTCGGACGACCGGTCAATTTGCAGCGATTGTGCAATCGAATGGGATTAGAGTTGCGCGGCAGCTTGTCCAGTGCATCATAATCGCCTTCTTCTTTCAGGCGCTTACGCAAGTCTGCATATTTGGCTACCATTCGCTCTCTTTTCCGCTCTCTTGCTATAACTGACTTCTTTGCCATTCCTATTTAAATTGTACGAATTTTCAAATAATGTACTACTCTTGACTACGTTGTTGATTTCTAAATGGTAAGCCCATTAGCTTCAATAACGCCAGCGCTTCTGCATCCGTTTTTGCAGTCGTCACAAACGTGACATCCATGCCTGTGATTTTACTCACTTTATCTAAGTCAATCTCTGGGAAAATGATGTGTTCCGTTATGCCCATTGAGTAATTGCCCCGACCATCGAAACTCTTATCGTTGATACCTCGAAAGTCCCGCACCCGTGGCAATGCTACTGAAACAAGGCGGTCCAAAAACTCATACATCCGCTCATTGCGCAGGGTCACGCGCACTCCAATCGGCATTCCTTCTCGCAGTTTGAAGTTAGAAATGGATTGCTTTGCCTTTGTAGACACCGCTTTTTGACCTGCAATCAGTGTTAATTCTGCCACCGCATTATCCACCAATTTCTTGTCTTGTGTAGCTGCACCAACGCCTTGATTGATACAGATTTTTTCCAATCTTGGTACTTGCATGATGGATTTGTATTGAAATTGTTCCATCAGTGCAGGTGCTACCTCTTGGGTATATTTTTCTTTAAGTCTAGCAGAATATGTCATCACAGAATAGTTTCACCTGTTTTTTTAGAATAACGAACCATTTTGCCGTCCACTTCTTTCCGACCAACGCGTGTGGGTTCGCCCGTTTTTGGGTCTACCACCATTAAGTTAGAAATATGAATCGGAGTTGGCATTTCTTTAATACCACCCGGATTGTTTTGTGTTGGCTTGGAATGCTTTTTTGCAATATTCACTTGGTCAACGACCGCACGATTTTCATGTGGAAATATTTCCAACACTTCGCGCACTTTTTCTAAATCTTTGTAAGCACCGGCTATTACTACGACCTGGTCACCTTTTTTGATTTTCAGCTTTGGCTGAAAGCGCTTTTGATCCGACTTTTTTGGTTGCTTTGTCGCCATTATTTATTTATTTTCCGATGGTTGTCGGCAATTCATTTTTTATTAAAGAACTTCAGGAGCCAGAGACACAATTCTCATATAATCTTTGTCTCTCAACTCTCTTGCTACCGGTCCAAAAATACGCGTTCCTCTTGGTTCATCTTGATTGTTGAGCAATACCACTGCGTTGTCATCAAATCGAATATAAGAACCGTCTTTTCGGCGAATCTCCTTTCTGGTACGTACGACCACTGCTTTTGACACAGCACCTTTTTTAATACCTCCCGGAGATGCGTCCTTTACCGACACCACTATTTTATCGCCAACCGAGGCATATCTACGTTTGGAGCCTCCCAGCACACGGATACATAACACTTCTTTTGCGCCGCTATTATCTGCTACTTTGAGTCTGCTCTCTTGCTGTATCATGGCTTACTTTTTAAATATGAAATACGAAATTTGAAAGCCGAAAAATTAAAATTTCAAATATCTAATTTCAAATCTTTAATTTTATTTTGCTCTTTCTAAAATTTCTACCAATCGCCACCGCTTGTTCTTACTCAGTGGACGCGTTTCCATGATACGCACTAAATCACCGATATTACAATCGTTGTTCTCATCGTGTGCCATGAATTTGTTTGTTTTCTTTACAAACTTACCATAAATTGGGTGCTGGAGTCTACGCTCTACTGCTACGGATATACTTTTATCCATTTTATTACTCACTACGACTCCCGTCCGCTCCTTTCTAAGTTTTCTTTCAACCACTTCCATTTTATTACTTTTTCTATACTTACAACTAAGTGGATTAATAATTTCTATTGCAACTGCAACCTCATTTATTTGCCAATACGTCTTCTCGCCCGGATTTTTGAACGACCTGCTTTCTCTGCTACAGTCATTGTCGCCATTTCTCGACGGCGCACTTCTGTGTTTATACGAGCAATATCCCGACGCAATTCCCGCAACACCTTTGGATTTTCCAATCCCTTGATAGTATGGTCAAATCGCATTTTCTGATACTGCAATTCACTTTGCTGCAATTCATTTGCCAGATCCGCATCCGAAAATTCCAGTAATTCCAAATATTTATTCGATGCCATTTTTAGTTAGACTTTAGATTTTAGAACTTAGACTTTAGAAATTTAGACTTTAGAAATTTCGAATTTAAGAAATAATGGTTCTAAAATCTATTATCTAAATATCTATCATCTTAAAATAATTATTCAACGTAATCGGGTCTTGTAATAGTTTTGGTTAAAACCGGCAACTTCTGCGCCGCCAATCGTAATGCTTCCACCGCCACTTCCGCTGACACGCCATCTATTTCAAACATAATTTTTCCGGGCTGCACGAGTGCTACGTAATGGTCCAACGAGCCTTTACCTTTACCCATCCGCACTTCTTGTGGCTTTTTGGTAATCGCTTTGTCTGGGAAAATACGGATCCACACTTTTCCTTCCCGTTTCATATAACGAGTCATTGCAATACGAGCCGATTCAATCTGGCGATTCGTGATACGCGCACTGTCCAATGACTTGAGTGCAAAAGTGCCAAATGCCACCGTTGTGCCAGTGTATGCAAGCCCTTTGTTTCTGCCCTTCTGCTGCTTTCGGTATTTCGTCCTTTTTGGCTGTAACATTGCTTTGAAAATTTAACCTTGAAAAACGATTTTGCTACTACTTAACTGTGCTTTCTGAAAAAGCTCGGCAAAGGTATCGCGTTTTTTTTAATTATGCTAACTTTATTATTAATTTCTTCCACCGCCGCCACCGCCGCCAGTTCTATTTCCGCCGCCGCCACCACCGCCTCGGTTAGC
>CAZJXN010000059.1:0-28619 GCA_964549655.1 uncultured Saprospiraceae bacterium | reverse complement strand
ACATGAACACAATTCTCGAAAAACTTTTAGCGCACCCCATCGTGCCGGTTTTTTCCCATACCGATGCGGAATATTCTAAAAAAGTATTGCAAGCATCCTACGACGGCGGCATTCGGGTTTTTGAATTTACAAATCGCAGTGCGAATGCCGTTGAAACCTATACGGAATTAAAAAGATATGCCGAGGCGAATTGCCCAGATTTAGTGTTGGGCATCGGCACGATTTATACATCGGAAGAAGCCGAACGATTCATTAAAATAGGTACAGATTTCATTGTGCAACCTGTGATAACCGAAGCGGTGGGCGAAGTTTGTAAAAAACATGATATTCCTTGGATTCCGGGCGCAATGACGTTGACGGAGATTTATACGGCTACTTTATTAGGTGCAGCAATTGTGAAAATATTTCCTGGCAATGTGTTGGGTCCGGGTTTTGTAAAAGCCTTGCGGGGACCCATGCGCGATGTAAAACTAATGGTAACAGGCGGCGTGGAGCCAACAGAAGAGAGCTTGCGCGAATGGTTTCAAGCAGGTATAAATTGTGTGGGCATTGGCTCGCAGCTATTTAATACGACGGATATGACTGTTTTGAAAGAACGTATTCAAGTGTTGATGGCGTTTGTGAAACATGATATTGTGATATTGTGATATTGCTTTTATTATAATTTCGCATGAAACATGAAATATTGGCTATGTGCCAAATTAAAAACTTTGCGTCTTTGCGCCTTTGCGTGATATTTTACTGAAGCAATTAAATGGTAATGGAATGAATGAAAAAATTGGAAACTACCGCTGGACGGTAGTCGCGCTGCTGTTCTTTGCTACCACGATTAATTATCTCGACCGGCAAGTGATTGGTTTATTAAAACCGACATTGGAAGCACAATTCAGTTGGTCGGAGACGGATTACAGCCAAGTGGTCATGGCGTTTTCGACGGCTTATGCCTTGGGCTTACTATTGTTTGGACGGTTTATTGACATCATCGGCACGAAGCGCGGCTATATTATTTCCATTATTGCGTGGAGTATTGCGGCAATTGCGCACGCATTTGCAAAGAGTACAGGTGGATTTATGGCAGCGCGGGCAGCATTAGGCTTAGGCGAAGCGGGCAATTTTCCGGCGGCGATAAAATCGGTAGCAGAATGGTTTCCAAAAAAAGAAAGAGCATTAGCAACGGGTATTTTTAATTCCGGTGCGAATATTGGGGCGGTCGTTGCGCCGATTATGGTGCCTTGGATTTTGGGGGCGTACGGTTGGGAAGAAGCGTTTATTATCACCGGCGCGATTGGTTTTATCTGGCTGATTTTCTGGATTATTTTTTACGAAATCCCTAGCAAACAAAGGCGGTTGACCCAACCAGAATACGATTATATTCACAGCGATGACCAATCTGCCAGCGACCTTTCCACCGAGCGCGTCACGTGGGGCAAACTTTTCAGCATTCGGCAAACGTGGGCATTCATATTCGGCAAGTTTTTGACCGACCCGATTTGGTGGTTTTTCTTGTTTTGGCTCCCCTCCTATTTCTCTACGACGTTCCAGATTGATTTAAGAAAACCCAGTTGGGAGTTAGTAATTGTTTACACAGCGACGACGATTGGCAGCATTGGCGGCGGTTATTTGTCGAGTTATTTTATCAAAAACGGCTGGGAAGTATTCAGAGCCAGAAAGACCGCGATGTTCATTTTTGCTTTATGCGTATTACCCATTATGACAGCGCAGTTTGCAACGAATGTGTGGGTCGCAGTAGCATTAATTAGTTTGGCAGCCGCAGCGCATCAGGCGTGGAGCGCGAATATTTTCACGACGGCATCCGATATGTTTCCAAAAAGAGCGGTGAGTTCGGTGGTAGGCATTGGTGGCATGGCGGGCTCTGTCGGCGGTATTTTATTTCCGTTATTAGTCGGTTATTTATTAGATTATTATAAAACGGCTGGGAATATTTCAATCGGCTATAATATTATATTTTTAATTTGCGGAAGCGCGTATCTGGTGGCTTGGCTCGTGATGCACTTTTTTACACCAAGAATGGAACGGGTAAATTTGTGAAACGTGAGGAGTGATTGGTGAAACGTGATTTTTTAACTAATCACTCCTCACCAATCACTAATTACGATATTACTGAATCGCGTACGTAACCTTGAGAGAATAACGCAGCGTCATCGGTTTGGTGCTGAGTTTGCCGGGGGCAGGCGCTCCAAGTGCTCCATAATACGGCGCATATCCATCATAATATGGCACACTAAAATCTTGATACACATCAATATTTACAAGCGGGCCCAATTTTCTACCGGAAGATTTCAACAAACTTTCCGCCTCCATTTTAGCATTTTCTAAAGCTTTGCCTTTCAATTCATTCGTATATTCTTTTGATTTGGAATGATTGAAATACACTACGTTTGCAGTCGTCAAGCCTTGATTGCCTATTTTTGCGAGCAGCTTGCCAATCACATCATAATTGGAAGCGCGTACTTGATAGGTTTTGGAAATCATAAAATCCGCCATCCCCTCCGCGCCATAATTGGAGAAGCCGCTTACATTTTCCAGAATGATACCATTTGCTGCAAGCCCTACTTCTTTTCCCGCTTTTTGCAGGTCACTTTCGAGTTTGCTGATAGCCATTTTCGCACCTTCAGCGTTGTACTCTTGCAGGGTTAAGCTCAAGAAAATTTCATCGGGTTCTACCGTGCGCTCAGCACTGCCGTACACGGAGATGGTGTTGGGAGCGGGCGTTTGCGAAAAAGCTGGGATTACCGTGGCGCTCACGCAGAGCAATGCCAACAATTTGAATGTAGTTTTCATTTTTAAATAGTGTTTTTAGTTTTGTACGAGAATTTTGCTGTAAAGTTGCGTCAAAATTGGACGAAACAGCGTATTAACGATATGATTTTGCAGTTATTTTTTAAAATGAAAAAAAATTATTATTCGTATATCCTATTCAAAAAAAGTGTAACTGTTTAAACATCAAACAAAATTATATCAAGTCAATCCTTTAGTCCAACGAATCAAGGTCAAATGAATGATAAAAGTATGAAAATCATCGTCGTAGGAGGCGGTGCTGCTGGTTTTTTCGCTGCCATTCGATGCGCAGAATTAAATCCGAATGCAACAGTAACGATTCTGGAAAGAGGCAAAAATGTATTGGAAAAAGTAAAAATCTCCGGTGGCGGTCGTTGCAATGTGACGCACGCTTGTTGGATTCCGGTCGAATTGTCAAAAAACTATCCACGCGGCTCCAAAGAATTGCTCGGTCCGTTTAATCGTTTCGCGGCTGGCGATACCGTAGATTGGTTTGAAAAACGTGGCGTGGAATTAAAAATAGAAGACGACGGGCGAATGTTTCCTGTGACCGATGATTCTCAAACGATTATTGATTGTCTGTGGGAAAGTGCTATTCAAGCTGGCGTGAAAATTTTGACGCAAACGCGGGTTAAACATTTTGATATTGGTGCAGATTCCGACAACTGGAAAATTATAACGGAGGACAAAGAATTTATAGCGGACAAACTATTATTAGCAACAGGTAGTAATCCATTTGTATGGAAAGCACTTTTAGCAATGGGTCATCAAGTAACAATTCCCGTTCCCTCGCTTTTCACTTTCAATATCAAAGACGAGCGCATTCAGGATTTGCCGGGCGTTTCCGTGCCAGAAGCGTTGGTGCAAGTCAAAAATTCTAAATTGTCTGCAAAGGGTCCGCTACTCATCACGCATTGGGGCATGAGCGGTCCGGCGATTTTAAAACTCTCGGCGTGGGGCGCAAGAGAATTAGCAGATTTGAATTATGATTTTACAATTTTGGTCAATTGGTTAAATCAAAAAGCGGATATTGTTTTAGAAGAATTATTAGCATTAAAAGATGACCATCCGAAAAAGCAAATTTTTGCCAATCCACAGTTTGGTTTGACCACACGCCTCTGGAAAAGTCTGGTCGCTGCGGCCAATATTCCCGAAGAAAAACGCTGGGCGGACGCGAGTAAAAAAGAATTGCAATTACTTGTTAATCAATTGTGTAGCGCGGAATTCAAAGTAAGTGGCAAAAGCACATTCAAAGAAGAATTCGTTACCGCAGGCGGCATTGATTTGAAAGAAGTAAATTTTAAAACCTTTGAAAGTAAGTTATTTCCAAACTTATATTTTGCTGGCGAAGTGTTGAATATTGATGCGATTACCGGCGGCTTCAACTTCCAAGCGGCTTGGACGGGCGGCTGGATTGCGGGAACGGCTATGGCGGGTTTATAAGTTTGAGGTTAAGATTTAAGGCTAAGGTTGAGAGAGGTTCACGTTTCAGTCTGGCATCTGGTATCTCTTTCCCTGGCATCTATTTTGTTATAGCGAACCTCAAACTCTAAAATTAAAACTGATTTCTAAAAATACGCCAATACTGATTGTTGGGTGGATTGGATTTAATTTCTACCCGTTCTTTCGTCACCGGATGTTCAAATGCTAATTTTCGGCAATGCAAACAAATGGAAGCGTCGTCATTGGCTTTTGGATGCCCATATTTCAAATCGCCCCGAATCGGATAGCCCACTTTGGACAACTGCGCCCGAATCTGGTGCGGACGCCCCGTGTGTGGACGCACTTCCAGCAAATGTTGGTCGCCTATTTCGGCAATTAATTCATAATCCAGAATCGCTTCTTTCGCATCTTTGGCACGGCTACTCTTGAAATCAAAGGCTTTCACTACATTTCTGGTCTTTTCCTTTTGAATAAAATGCGTCAATCTTCCGTTTAACGGGTCGGGTCGGTCATTGACAATTGCCCAATAGGTTTTCTCAATTTTCCGCTCCTTGAAAAGTAAATTCATGCGCTCCAGTGCCTTACTCGTGCGCGCAAAAATCACCACGCCGCTCACGGGTCGGTCGAGCCGGTGAATCACACCCAAAAATACATCGCCCGGCTTGCTGTACCGGTCTTTGATGTATAATTTCACCTCTTCACTCAGCGGCGTATCGCCCGTTTCGTCGCCTTGAACCAGTGCACCGGGCTGCTTGTTTACCGCAATGAGATGATTGTCTTCGTAGATTATCTGAATCGTGCTCATGTATTCGTGTATTTATGTGTTCTTGTTGCCCACGTCACAAGCGTACCTGAACACTTGAACACCTGCGCACTTGAACACAACAAAAAGCAAAAGTATGAAATTATCCTTAGGCTTTTCGCCTTGTCCCAATGATACATTTATTTTTGATGCGATGATTCACAACAAGATTGATACGGAAGGTCTTGAATTTGAAGTGGTTATGGAAGATGTGGAAGCACTCAATCAAAAAGCTTTTGCTGGAAATTTGGATATTACAAAACTGAGTTATCATGCGTTTGCGTATCTGACAGAACATTATCGGCTATTGGATGCAGGAAGTGCGCTGGGAAATAATTGTGGTCCATTGCTGATTGCCATGCGTCCAATGTCGGATGAAGAAATTATAAATGGAAAAATTGCCATCCCGGGCAAGTATACGACTGCAAATTTTTTATTGGGCGTGGCATATCCTGAAGCGCAAAATAAAGTAGAAACACTATTTTCAAATATTGAAGCCGCGGTTTTAAAGGATGAAGTAGATACTGGATTAATTATTCACGAAAATCGGTTTACCTATCAAGATAAAGGTTTAGTCAAAATAATAGATTTGGGCGAATATTGGGAAACGACGACCAGAATGCCGATTCCGTTAGGTGGTATTGTAATAAAAAGAACTTTACCGGAAGATATTCAACATAAAGTAAATAGAATTTTAAAAAAAAGTGTAGCATTTGCGTTTGAAAATCCGAAATCCTCCTTTGACTTTGTACGTGCGCATTCGCAAGAGATGGAAGAGGCGGTGAGGTATCAGCATATTAAGTTGTATGTGAATAATTATACGGTTGATTTAGGGGAGAAAGGGAGAGCGGCGGTGCAGTATTTGTTTGAGGTGGCAAGGGAAAAGGGGTTGATACCGAAAGTAAAGCATAACATTTTTCTTTCATAGCGACGCTCTTGGCATTTTTTTTACCGCAGAGGCGCAGGGGTCGCAGTGCGCTCAGGAGGTTTTTTGAGGTGCAGGGGTTGCAGCGTACTTAGGACATTTTTTTCCTTTTGGTGTGACTTTTTGTTGTGCTTGAAGTCATAAAGAGAAATGAAATTTCATGCACGAAAACGAAATCTCAGCCATTATTGTAGATGCGGCTATAAAAGTACACAAAGCATTAGGTCCGGGGTTACTTGAATCTGCTTACCAAGCTTGTCTTGCTTTTGAATTGCGCGAAGCTGGTTTGAATATTGTTATTGAAAAAAGTTTACCAGTTATTTATAGAGCGGTACAACTTGATTGTGGTTACCGGATTGATATTTTAGCAGAACAAAAAGTGATTCTTGAAATTAAATCCGTCGGAATGCTACATGATATTCATGCCGCTCAACTGCTCACTTATCTTAAACTCTCTGACTGCAAGCTGGGTTTATTATTGAATTTTAATGTAGTAAAAATGGTGGATGGAATAAAACGCATTGTAAATAAATTATAAAATTAGCCCTTTGCAATTGCAAAAAACGTCCTGAGCGCTCTGCGACCCCTGCGCCTCTGCGGTTAAAAAAGTGCTAAGCGTACAGTTTAAAAAAACCTTTCTTATTTTTGCAGCCTTTCCATTTCCTAACCAAATAAAATACAACATCCATGATTATCGGAGTGCCAAAAGAAATTAAAGACAATGAAAACCGCGTCGCCCTCACGCCTGCTGGGGCATTTGAATTGAGCAAACGCGGACATACCGTGTACATTCAGACGAATGCTGGGGAAGGCAGTGGCTTTGATGATGACGAATACCAGTCTGCAGGTGCAAAAATATTACACACGGCTGAAGAAGTATTTAGCAGCGCGGAGATGATTATGAAAGTGAAAGAGCCAATTGAAGTAGAATATAATTTGATAAAGCCGAATCATTTGGTTTTTACATATTTTCATTTTGCTTCTTATGAGCCGCTCACCCACGCGATGATTAAAAGCAGAGCCGTTTGTCTGGCTTATGAAACAGTGGAAATGCCCGACCGTTCCTTGCCATTATTGATACCCATGTCGGAAGTGGCGGGGCGCATGGCGATTCAAGAAGGCGCAAAGTATTTGGAAAAACCAATCAAAGGTCGTGGTGTATTACTCGGTGGCGTACCGGGTGTGCCGCCGGGCAAAGTATTGATTTTGGGCGGTGGAATTGTTGGGACGCAGGCTGCGAAAATGGCGGCGGGTTTAGGCGCAGAAGTGGTAATTATGGATATTAGTTTGACGCGATTGCGGTATTTATCGGATTTTATGCCACCGAATGTTATTACGATTTATTCTAATGAATATAATATTCGCCATCATATTAAAGATTCAGATTTAATCGTAGGTGCGGTACTGATTCCAGGTACAAAAGCACCGAATTTGATTACGAGAGATATGCTCAAAATGATGCGTCCCGGTACGGTGCTGGTAGACGTAGCAGTTGACCAAGGTGGTTGCATTGAAACCTGCCATCCCACGACGCATGCCGACCCGACTTTCATCATTGATGATGTGGTGCATTATTGCGTGGCGAATATGCCTGGCGCGGTGCCATATACGTCCACGATTGCGCTCACGAACGCTACCCTACCCTACGCGATTCAACTGGCAGAAAAAGGTTGGGTGAAAGCGTGTAAGGAAAATTCTTCTTTGAAATTAGGCTTGAATGTAGTGGACGGAAAAGTGGTGTATAAGGGCGTGGCGGATGCGTTTGGCTTGCCGCTGGAAAAAGTGGAGACGTTTTTGTCGTAATAAAGACGATAGATGTGCCATCCCGTAATTTTTCGGGACGGCACATCTTAAATTACTGTACTTTTTTCAAAGTTCCATTCACATCTTCTACCATATACGCATCTTTAAAACCTGCCGCTTTCGCTTCACGCAAAGCCTGTCTGGTTTCTTCTAATGTGGTATAGCCAGCTAAATATTTCACGGTTAGTTTTCCTCGTTTTACTTCTTCGATATTACCTAAACCCTTCAATTTTGCTGCGTCAAAATTTTTCAAATTAGAATACGCAGCTAACTGAATTTTATAACGACTACTTGTTGCAGGATTAGTTATAGGATTGCCACCACCATCTCCTTTGGGCTGCAAATTATCGCCCGTATTTGTAGCCGCAACGCCTGCTTCTTGTACAATAAATGGACCTTTATAACCCTGATTTTTTATCAACGTGAGTGCCCTTGTCGCTTCTTCGCGAGTGGCAAATACACCTACCCGTACTTTATATTTTGTGCCTTCTTTTTTGGTGTAAATATTTCCAAAATTAGCCAAATCAGGATATTGCGCCAAGTTGGGTTGATTGACGGCTGCTACTTGCACCGAATAACCGCTTGGAATTGTTGTATTTCCGCTGCCACCGCCAGTCCCAGTGCCTGAACCACCACCTGTACCTGTGCCGGAAGAAGGAGGCAACACCGTATTCACATCTGCTATTTCAATAATACCAAGTGCATCTTGACCGGCATTGCCACTGGCGCGAACGGTACGATTGATGTCGCGGAAGCCCGGACGTGAGTAGCGCACCACATACACCACATTTGGACTGATAGCCAGCATGTACTCGCCATTTGCGTCACTCACCGTCTCCAACATGGTACCTGTTGCCTGATTCACAGCCGTGACGGTTACGCCTTCCAGCGGCAGCCGACTGCTATAATTCACGACCCGACCGATATATTCTTCGCCCGTGCGACTCAGCGTGATTTCGTATTCCCGATTTTGACGCGCGCCAGCCGTTGTGATGGATAAACTTTTACTTTGATACCCTTCTTTGCGAATAATCAAATTGCAATCCAATCCTTGTACTGCCTGAAAACTATAGGTGCCTTTTGCATCCGTTTGAAAAGCCCCTTCATTACAAGCTGCAAAATCCACAATCGCATTTACCACCGGTGTGCCATCAGATGCATTTTTAACACGTACTATTACATTATCCGCCGCTTTATTCACTTTATAAATATCTTCATTTCCTCTGCCACCCAAGCGATTGGAGACGACATAACCCAAATTTTTGGACGCATTATAAATAAATCCATAATCGTCGCGCGGCGAATTGATGCCATTGCCCAAATGAAAAATACGTCCCCATCTGCCATTCGCATTTTCTGCCCGAAACGCATCATAACCACCTAATCCATCGTGCCAGTCGGAGGAGAAAAACAGATTCGTTCCATCATAATAAGGCGTAATTTCACTACCCGCCGTATTTACAATCGAACCCAAATTTTCGGGGTTGCCCCAATTATTACCTGTACCACCTACTCGATACGACACGTAAATATCATAATCACCAAAACCGTCGGGACGATTTGATGCAAAATACAAAGCATTTCCATCCGGTGAAAAACTTGGAAATCCGACCGAAAAATTCGTTCCATTATACGGAAAAGCTTTTTCATTTATCCAATCACCGCTGGATGTAACTTCTGCTACAAACAAACTCAAATTCATACCACTCGTGGCAAGCGGACGCGTACCATCCACCAAATTATTTCTAGTAAATGCGACCCATCTGCCGTCATTGCTGAATGATACCGGACCTTCATTGAACGCATTTCGGGTGTCGTCTTTTAAAAAATACGGCGCTTCGAGATACCCATTTCTACCCACAGCAGCTACAAAAAGTTGGTTGCGCGCATTGCCTGTCCAGTTGGTGCTGCCTCGCTGAATGTCCACCCGTGCCGAAGCAAAAACGACCTGATTGCTATTGTTATAAAAAGCAGGACCAAAATCGGAAGAGGAAGAATTTACAAATTCATCCACGGCTGTATAAACCGAAGCTGCATTCTGTTGGTTTTTAGCAAAATCCGCGCTTTCCGCAAAATGATTGCCTGCCGCAGCGTCCGTTCGGGCGTATTCTACATACCATTTTCGCGCTTCGTCGTATTTGCCAAGGGACTTGAGTACGTGTGCGTATTCAAGTTTCCGCATCGGTTCTACATCTTTTTTTGAGACTGCCCGCACGTAGTATTTTTCGGCTTCTTCCAGTTGGTTGAGGTGGCGGTAGCTATCCGCTATCTTGCTAAGGGCTTCCACGTCTTCCGGGCGGCGGTCGAGGGCTTCTCGAAATGACTTAATGGCGAGATTGTAGGCGTGTAATTCATATTCTTTGTTCGCTTTGCGCAAATCGCCTCTGAATTGTGCAAAAAGCGAGCTATTCACAAATAGTAATAGCGTGAAGCATAGGATTGTGTTTGTTAATTTCATCGTTTCAATTTTTTCATAAAACAAAGGAAGACCTAAAATTATTACCTTTCTCATCTTACCTTTTGTTCGGTTGTTCGTTGTAGCTATAATGTTTAAAGTCAATAGTTTAGTACAAATAAACGCGGTAAAAGTTTATTTTATTCAATTTTAAAATTAAATACTAAAAGTTATAGCATAATTTTTACCTCCCGCAGATTTCGCGGATTTCGCAGATAATATTTTGATTCTATCGCGATTTTGAATTACTAGCGTAATTTGGACTAATGTTTAGTAGGTTTTGCTTTATGATGATAAGTACAGCAACCCAAAATAAAAATAGAGCCGTTTTTTAAAATCTGCGGGAGATTTGTCTGGCATCTCATTATATAACGTTTCAAAACAAACAATTCATTATGAAAAACCTATTTTTTTGTTTACTCCTTTTATCACTTACGGCAGCTACTTGTAAAAAAACGCCCCGCGTGGATGATGATTGCTTGGGCGCAAAAACTCCTGATATGGTTTGCACTATGATTTATAAGCCAGTGTGCGGTTGTGATGGCAAAACTTACGGCAATGAATGCGTGGCACGCGGCGAGGGCGTGAAAAAATGGAAGGAGGGCGCTTGTGAGTGATGTGCCGATGTGCTGATTTGCCAATGTGTCAATGCGCTTATTACTTACTCCATTCTGTAAATATCAGCATATCAAAAATTGATATAAATAAGTGCCTCGTTATTTAAACTATTTTTATTATAGCGTAATGGTTGAGAGCATAATTAACACATTAGCAAATCAGCAAATTGGCACATTATTTAACCTTCCCCAACACTTTAAACTCCGTGCGCCGATTGAGCTGGTGTTGTTCTTCGGTGCAGGGGACGCCGTCGTCACACTCGTTGAGTAATTGCTTTTCGCCGTAGCCGACTGCCACGAGGCGGTCTCGCTGGATGCCGCGTTTGGTGAGCCAATTGACGACGGATTCCGCACGGCGTTGGGACAAAGGAAGATTTTGGCGGCTGTCTCCTTTGGAGTCCGTGTGGGCGCTGAGTTCTACAATCAAATCAGGATTATCATTTAGTATTTTTAATAACTTTTCTAATTCGGTTTTAGCGTCTGCGCGAATATTGCTTTTACCCAAATCATAATAAATATTTAAGACGTAAGCAATCGGATTGCCAGATTCATATTCTTTGGCACTTTTTTTGAAAGTAGTAACTTCTTCCGGCACTTCGCTCATCGGTGCACTATTGTTACCGGCGACGAACGGTTGCAAGAAAAATTTGGTTTCAATCGTGCCAGTTCTGGTTTCTGTACAAATTTTTTCTTCGAGGGTCGTTGCAAAAAAATTGTCTTTTTCCACCCGAAGTTGGTAGCAGCACGCTTTTTTGATAGGGAAACTGAATTGTCCGACAGCATTGGTACTGGTGATGACATTGTCGCCGCATTTGTCGCTCAAGAGTTTCACCATTGCGCCTTCGAGCGGTGCGCCCGTTTGCTGGTCAAAAACCGTTCCGACAATTACTTTAGATTGAGTTTCCGGCTGCAAGGCTATTTTTATACTGCCTGCTTCTGTAGCGCACACTTCCCGATTTTGTGATATATAGCCTTTTAAAGCAAAAGAAAATTCACAACATTGTCCTTTTTGTAATTGTATAAATAATTGATTTCCTTGGCGTTCTACCAATATAATTTCTTTACAATTACTTGTAATAATTGATGTTTGTAAAATAGCGCCAGTCGTTGCGTCCGTCAAGTCGAAAAATATTTTTGATTTTGCTATTGCATTATTGGTTGTAAAACTATAAATATCATCACTGCCCACGCCGCCCGGACGATTGGACGTGAAATAACCCAACTGCCCTTCCGGCATCGCCACCAAGCCAAAATCATCGAACGAAGAGTTAATCGGCGCGCCGAGATTTTCTACCTCACTCCAGTCGCCATTACCCAAATCATTCACAAAAAAAACATCCATTCCACCCAAACCAACCTGCCCATCAGATGCGAAATACAGTCGTTTATTTTGATAAAATGGGTACACCTCGTCGCTTTCTGTATTGATAGTCGGTCCCAGATTCACCGGCGGTCCCCACTGCCCTGCTATTTTATCAGAAAAATATAAATCTCTGCCGCCAAAACCACCTGGCATATTGGAAGAAAAGTAGAGTCGCTCGCCGTCCGCCGGGAGCGAAGGATGCGCTACAGAATAACTTTTGTTATTGAAAGAAACGGGCTCCAAATTGCCCCAAACGCTATCATTCGGATTCTGTGCCCGTATAATTTCCAAACGAGATACCGTTTCCGTTTTACTTTTTTGATGATTGCGGGTGAAATAAATTTCGGTATCTTTTTCTGTAAACGTGAATGCGCCAATCCCTTCGCCGTAGCTCGAATTCAAGCCTTCCGCAAATCGTTCGGGCGTTCCATATTTCAACTCATTATTAGAATTTTGAATATTTACAAAATATAAATCAAAAAAATTACCTGCATTTTTATTGGTAGAATCGCTTCGCATCGAAACAAACGCCAATCCATTTTTGTAAAAAGCCGGACTCAAATCCTCGCCAATTCCATTAAAAATAGGTAATTGCACTTGATAAATTGCCGTATTTTTATTCATTAATTCTTCTGCGTATGCACAGGCACGTTGCAGTTGCTTCTTGCGCAGGTCATACGGGCGCAGGCGCAGGTAACGGTTGTACCATTCTTCCGCCCCCGTACATTTTCCATTATATTGTAATAACTGTCCATAATTTAGTAAATGGATTGGGTTCGGTTCTGGCATTTTTGCCAATTGTTCGTACCAAAGTTCCGCATTGGCATAATCATGTAATTTGTAATATGCTTTTGCGATTTTCGCCTTTACATCTGGGTCATCGCTTTTGGCAAGTATTTCTCGATACAACTGAATGGCTTCCTGATATTGGATTAATTCCATATATTCATCTGCCTTTTTCAGCTTGGCACTTTGTGACCAACTTAGCAGCACCCCAAATAACAATAGTGAAGTGAAGTAATATTTTTTCATAATCGGTCTGGTTTGGCTTTTTAACGATTTTTCGTTAATTATCGTATTTCTTATTTCCTAATACCAAGACAAAATTAAAATAACATAAGTAAGTAGGCAGTTTTAAGTTAGCAGTAGGCGGTCTCTCAAAACGTTGACAACCAGTATTTTAAGTTGAATTTTATTATAATTTAAATTTGCCCGATTAATTATTATAATATTTTAAAAACTTATTTACCAAGTAATTAGCGACTGCGTACAGCCAACTGCCTACTGACACAATTTGTCCTTCCATTACATACGCAAATCGGCACAAAAGGTTACTTTTACAACAATTTTTTACGCATTAAATTTTTCAAATGCAACTCACCGGTATTTTTGTTTATCCTGTCAAATCCTTGCGCGGCATTTCGCTCTCCGCTGCAAAAGTAGAAAAACGTGGCTTACAATATGACCGCCGCTGGATGCTCACAGACGAAAATGGCAATTTTTTTACCCAACGGGCGTTTCCGCAAATGGCACTTTTGACTACCGAAATCACGGAAGACAGCCTCATTATTCGCCATGCAACGAAGGCTTTTGAACCCTTACAAATTTCATTAGAACCAGCAGACGGATTAAAAGAAAGTGTAGTACAAATCTGGAAAGACACTTGTAAATCACTAATTGTCAGCAAGTTATCAAATGAATGGTTGAGCGAAGCCTTAGAAACTCGGTGTCAACTCGTGTATATGCCCGACAACAGCGTTCGCCCGACAAACCCGAATTATAGCCAACCGGATGATATGGTCAGTTTCGCAGATGGCTATCCAATATTAATTATTGGACAAGCCTCTTTGGATGATTTGAATACACGCCTCAAAAATCCCGTACCGATGAATCGTTTTCGCCCCAATCTTGTCTTCACAGGCGGCGCGCCTTACGAGGAAGATACTTGGAACGATTTTCAAATCGGCGACTTACATTTTCGGGCGGTAAAAACATGTGAGCGTTGCGTCATAACTACCGTCCATCAAGAAACCGGAACGATACAAAGTGCCGAACCCCTGAAAACATTATCTACTTATCGTATGAAAGGAAAAAATATTTTATTTGGCATGAATGTGTGCTGGGATGTGAATGGAATTATTGAGCCGATGGTGAAACTTGGAGAATCAGTGACCAAGTGACCTTTAAGGAAAGCGGCATCGCCGCGAAATCTTTATAGAAATATTTCACCACCGTACGGATAGGTGCAGCGCACCGAAATATACCGGTGCGCTGCACCTGGCAAACGCGTTTTTCTTTTTTTCTATAACTATTTCGGTGCGCTGCACCTTGTTTCTACCTTAAGTTGACCACATTAGACTTAGTGACCAAATGACCAAGTGGGTTTAGACTTTTAAATTTAAAGCAACCTTTTTGTTGAGAATCAACTCTTTATAACAACTAACTTTCAGAAAAATGGAATCTTTCAAGTCTACACTCCTATTGTTTTTATTTGCAATAATTCTTTGCAATTTCGTTTCTGCTCAACAGACTGATATGCTGCAATTTGAGCCATTCAATTTTTCACCAGAAAATGGCATTTCTACTTTTGAACTTAAAAATAAAGTTTTTTCTAATGCTATTATCGGTGAATATCAAGTTGGACAAACCGGCGTTACGGCTGCGGATGAACACATTTATTTTATTCGAATACAAGCGCCTGATATAATGGGTAATGTTATTCCGATGCCCGGCGCAAACAACACTTCTTTACTCCATCCAGACAAAATACCATTCTATCAATTTTCAAAACCACGCCAAAAGTAAATTTGTGCCCAAGAGCATGAGTGGCTGAGTGTTCAAGTGTATGTCTAAATACCAAGTACCCAATACTACTTCAAACGTAAATATCCAAAATCATCAACGTCCCAAAAATGACGCTCGCGATGCCATTCGAGGTAAAAAATGCCCGATTCACGCGGCTTAAATCATTGGTTTTCACCAAAGTATGTTGATAAATAAGTAGCGAGATGTAAATGCCTGTCGCCAGCCATTGCAGCCAACTGAATTGTGGATAATGCGCAGCTAACTGATATCCAGCTATAATAATTGTAATGGCAGAAATAATATGTAATAACGAAGAAAGTAGAAGTGCATTCTTCCGACCTAATTTTACAGGTATAGAATTGAGTTGCAAGGATTTATCAAATTCTTCATCCTGTAATGCATAAATAACATCGAATCCAGATACCCATAATAACACCGCAATCGAATATAAAATTGGAATCAAATCAAAGCCGCCACCCACCGCCAAGTATGCGCCAATTGGTGCCAATGACAAGCCCAATCCTAAAATAAAATGACACAAGAACGTGAAGCGTTTGGTATAACTATACCCCAAAATAACCGCCAAGGCTACGGGAGACAAGTAAAAGCAAAGCGGATTGATAAAATAAGTGGTAATAATGAAAAATGCAGCATTAAGAATTACAAAGAAAAGTGCTTGTCGCGGGGAAATAATACCAGCAGGAATTTCGCGTTTGGTAGTGCGTGGATTTTTTTCATCAATATCGCGGTCGAGATAACGATTGAACGCCATCGCCGCACTCCGCGCAAAAATCATACACAATAAAACCAGCAAAAACAGGGTCAAACTAAACCCATTGCCAGTCTCCAACGTGCCTAAAAAAAAGCCAAGCAGCGCAAATGGCAAGGCAAAAACCGTATGGCTAAACGTAATCAGCGAAAAGTAATTTTTCATGTTTTCTTCCGGACTAAATCCGCGAGATAAACACGCGAAAGGGAAGGAAGTTTAGGGAGGATGTCAGAAGTCGGATGCCAGATATCAGACTGTTTTTCAAAAAAGGAGCCGAATTATTTAAGTTGTAAATAATTTGGCTCCTTTTTTAACAGTATCAGCAAAACTTGTCCCGCACGGCGAGATTAGCATATTATTTGAATGGAATGATAAATGGCAGCCGTGCCTGTACGCCTTTTGAATCCTGAATTTCTTTCACAAATAAGTAATATGGATACCATTCGTTTAAACTTTTCTTCAACATTCGGTCGGTACGCACATCTTCTTCACCACCAGTAAGGTCGTCCAAAATCCGCTGCCAAGAATCTTTTATAGCCGGATATTCGACCGTTCTATATTCTTTCACGCCTGCTTTATAAGCTGCAATTTTCACCGCCTCGTCCAAGCCGCCAATTACATCTACCAAGCCAATTTGTTTGCCTCTTGTGCCAGTCCACACGCGTCCCTGCGCGATTTCGTTGACTTGGTCGCGCGTCATACCTCTGCCATCGCTCACTCGCTTGAGGAAAGTTTCGTATGTAATATTTGTTCTATTTTGTAAAATCTGCCGTTCTTCCGGCGACACATCAAAAAATGGAGACAATCCGTGCGCAAATTTTCCGGTTTTCACTGTATCCATGCTGATGCCGAGCTTATTATTCAATAATTCTTTTGCTACTGGAAAAATACTGAACACGCCGATAGAACCAGTTAAAGTATTCGGTTCCGCCACAATCGTATCCGCAGAAGCTGCGATGTAATAACCGCCAGAAGCCGCATAATCGCCCATAGAAACAATGACGGGCGTACCTGTTTGTTGAATCAATTTGACTTCGCGCAAGATATTTTCAGAAGCTAATGCGCTGCCGCCGCCCGAATTTACACGCAGTACAACTGCTTTTATACGATTATCTCCACGCACTTGTTGGAGCACTTTCATGTATTTTTCATCGCCGATACTGCCCACATCGCCTTTACCATCTACGATGGTGCCTTCGGCGTAAACGATTGCAATTTTATTTTTAGAACTATAATCTTTGGAAGGCGGATTGCTTTTAAAATAATCCTCGAGCTTGAGCAAGTTGATGTCATCTGTTTCTTTCAAACCAAGTTTTTCTCGAATTTTGCCCATCGTTTCATCTCGGAATGCGACGGCATCTATTACTTTTAATCGTTGTGCGTTCGTAGGGTCTACTGCCAAATAACCATCCGCAATGCCTCTCAATTCATTGGCACTCAACTTTCTCGATTTGCTGATATCGTCTATAAACATCCGATACATATCATCCAGATATTCACGGGTTTGCAAGCGATTTTCAGGCGACAGTTCGGTACGGCGATACGGCTCCGTCGCACCTTTGAATTTACCGGCGTAGAAAACTTCCACTTTCACCCCGATTTTATCCAGCATATTTTTAAAAAATGGAATCTGCGCCGCAAAACCTCTAAAATCAATAATCCCTTGTGGATTGACCGACAATTGGTCGGCTACCGAAGCCAGATAATACGCGCCTTGAGAGCAATATTCACAATAAGCATATATAAATTTTCCATCACTTTTAAAATCTGCTAATGCTTCCCGCAACACGCGCGACGTAGCAATGCCCATCGCAACAGCATCCGTTTCTATAAAAATGCCTTTGATATTATCGTCGGCTTTCGCTTTTTCTAAAGTATTTAGAATGTCCTCCAAACCCATCACTTGTACTTCCTTCAGGGAAAAAGTGGTCATTTCTACATTATTCGTCTTTTCCGGGACGGGATTGTCAAACTTGAGATGCAGCACCGTATTCGGATTTACTTTCGGCGGCTTCTCCGCGCTGCTGGCAATACCTGATATAATAGAAATACCGATAATTGACACCAAAACGATACACAAGAATACCCCCAGACAGGAGGCAAATACAAATTTCCAAAATTGTCCCATAAATTGTAATTGTTAAATGCCAAATATAACATTCCGAATCCCAATGCGTCCGTTTTTTTAGATGAACACGCCTGTTTAACGGATGAAATGTCCAAAAGATACAGCGACCTATGAAGTGTGCTGCATCTATAATACGTTGTTTAAAACAAGGAAAAAAGGATTGCTTTTGTTTACAAAAAAGAAAGATAGTTATAAGAAGTAGAAGTATTACAATAAGAAAAAAAGGGGAACGAATGTCGAAATTTATAATATTATTTATCTCCCACAGAATTCGCATAGAAAAAAAATCTGCGTTATCTGCGGGAGATTTTATAAAGTGTATTCCTATTGAAAACTCAGTATCGCTCGCACATCTTTTTCCTCGCGAATGGGCGTTTCCAAGCGTTGCAGCACGATTTTGCGTTGGTCGGCTTGGGTTGCTTTTTTGAAATCCGCAGGTTTTAACACGGCGATTTGACGTTGGTCATTTACAATCCAAAGCAAGTTATCAGAGCCTTCTTGGAATCGAATCAGCGCATCTTCAGCTGCATAGAAACGATAAACAGTATTCTGATATTTATTCACTAAATATACTTCCTGCTGGCGATATTTTTCACCGGTTTGGTCTTCTAAATCACTTTGCAATACTGAATTCGCAGCCGACATCAATTGACTACAATTCCACACGCCTAAGCTGCTGGCTTTGAAGCGATTGAGTACGCGTTTTTTAGTCATCAGCGCATCTTGCACATTTTCACCAGAAGCCATCAGTTTTTGCTCAAACGCTTGTTGGGCGGCGGTTTTATCAGCTACCAACTTTTGATTCACTTCGTCTTTTTGAGACTTTAATTGCGCTTCCCATGCTGCTAAAGCTGCTTGCCAATCGGCATGTTCTTTTTCATAATTCCGCACAGCGCGGTCATAATCCTTTCCGGTCAGCACGGGCATGACGGTTATTTTTTCTGTCAGATTGCCTTTTTGTAATGTGAGTTCATAGCGTTGGCTGTTCAAGGGACGGAGGCGGAAGGTCTCCCAGGTTATTTTAGAAAGTCGTTGTTCATCGTAAGCCGTACCCGGGGCTATTTGCCAAATCGCGTCTCCGTACCCTTTCTTCAGCCGTTCGTTTTCGTTTTCAGGTGTATTCGGGTCATCTTCTACGATGACACTATTATCGGTGAAATCCAATTCGATGGAAGGCGTATTGCCTGCTTCGCGCTGCGGTTTGAGTGGTTCTATCGGGCGCGGTACAGACGCCTCTATCTCCCGCAGCCGGGTGTCGGCTGCGAGGGTGATAGCGGCTAAAGTGTTCGCGTACTCCTTGCGAAGTACATTTATGGGATTGTTGTTGTTGAAGTAAGTATCTTCCGCATTTTCAACAATTTGAATATTATCAATATCCTGATACGTCCAATTTCGAGAAGTAGTATCCAACTGGTAAACATTATAATTCGGCAACGCTGCACCTTCTCGCATATAAATCTCCGCTACTAATTCTACTTCAATCGCCTTACCGGGTGCTAATTGTACGCGTTCGCCATTTTTTTGTGCATAAATTTCTACCATGCCGGAAGATTCTAAATTAAACTTCACACCTGCCGAATCATACACCATCGGAATACCTGCCACAAAAAAGTCCACATAATCCTTCATTTCGCGGTAGTACAAATCCACTTCGCCTTCAATCAATTCACCTCGGTTGGTCATAAACGCTTCGGTCGGTACCACCAGCTTAGAGCCGGTTTTCATTTTATAGATGCCGCCTTTCGTAGCATCTACTTTGTACGCGACCGATTCGGGCTGGAGCTCCTTCAACGGTGAATGAATAAAAGGCTTTTGTGCAAAATATTCGGTTTCGGTTAGGGCTGGCGTAGTTGGTTTTTGTAGCCAGTTATAAGTAAAGAAAATGCCCGCCAACACAGCGGCTGCGGCTGCCAGATAAGTCATTCTACGGACGATAGCGCCACGCCCTTCGCGCGGTTGCATAGGTATGACGGTCCCGCCCTCAGGAGCGGCAGCTTTGTATTTTTCCAGCAGCGCATCGAAGTTCTGGTACTTCGCAATGTCCGCGCTGGACGGTTGTTGTAAATTGCGTTTTATGTCGTAATTGTTGCTCATGGCTCCTCCTCGCTTAGCTTAAATCGGTCAATTTGGTTAATTTGGTTTTCAATCGCTCTAAAATGCGGTACGTTTTCACCTTAGCATTGCTTTCGGTCATACCCAGTACGTCGGCGATTTCTTTAAAGGGGCGTTGTTCAAAAAATCGCATTTCAATCAGTTGCATTTCTTTTTGGTCTAATGTGTCCAAGACTTTTACTAAATTCAGTTTGTGTAGTTCACTATCATCTTCTTCTACTTCATCCATGACACTCGTCAGGTCGGTATCTTCCACGCTTACGATGCGCGTTTTTTGTGTCTGTCGGTAGTGTTGCGAAATCTCATTCGAGGCAATTTTAAACAGCCACGACGAAAACGGTACACCCCGATAATTATACCCGTCCAACTTCTGCATCGCTTTCAAAAACACTTGCGAACACAGGTCCGCCGCTAACTCCTCATCCCCGGTGCGCCGAAAAATAAAGCGATAAATAGGCTCAAAATATCGGTCGTACAAAGGACGGAATAGAGCAGGGTCGCGCTGCGCAGCTTGCACTTCTGCCCACTCGCCCAACACCGCATCCTCGGAAACCGTCTTTCTGAATACCCCCATCGGTTCGTTTTTTGCAAGGGTACGACTTATTTGTAAATTAGAAAACATCCGATGGCTTTTTACATTCAAATTTTATCAATTTGTTTTCTATCTGGCTTTTTGGGATTCTTTATTTTCAATTGTTTTCATACGTAGAATGCAGTTTTTGGAAAAAGTAACAATTTTTAGGAAAAAAATTTGGAGGATGGGAGGATAGGATGTTGAGTAAAAATGAGAGAAATTACATTTCAAACAATTTGGGCGTGCCCCGCCTTGCCCGCCGAAGCCTTGGCGCAGGCGGGTCGGGCTATCCGCTCTTACCGCCCTGCGGGACGGTATCGCTGCTATCCCTCACGCACCCCACATTTCCAAAAAAAGCTAACATTAAAAATCGTTTCCAAAATCCATATCACATCTACCGAATCTGCCCACATCATAATTTGAATATTCTAGAATTGTCACAATTGTCCTATCCTCCCATGCTCCTGTTTTCCCATCTTCCTTTTTTCAAAATTTATTTACATTTGTAACATGACAATCCAATACAAAATCAACGAACCGCTCTCCGCCGAAGCCGTCATCGAAGTGTACGACAGCTCCGGTCTCAATCGCCCGACTAACGACCCTGCTCGCATCCAAAAAATGCTGGACAATTCTAACTTAATTATCAGTGCTTGGGATGGCGAAAAACTCGTTGGTGTGGCGCGTTCTTTTACCGATTTTTGTTACGCAACGTATTTGTCAGATTTAGCCGTTAGAATGGATTATCAGAAGCAACAGATTGGAAAACAATTGATTACATTGACCAAAGAAAACGTAGGCGACGGCTCCCTGCTCCTACTCCTCTCCGTCCCCGGCGCGATGGATTATTACCCAAAAGTCGGTTTTAAAAAAGTAGAAAATGGGTTTATAATTTTGCGCGCGTTGTAGCACAGCCTTCAGGCTGACCTCGTCCCCCAACCTTTAGGTTGGCACTAAAAAACTAAAAAACCGGGCATGAAATTATTTAATTTAAAATTCCAAAAAAACCGACGAATGCCCACCATCCCCGTCAACGACCAAATCCACTTGACCCCCTACCGCCTGTCCGACAAAGCCGCTTTAATCGAATACATCAACGACCCCGTCATCCACCGCAACACTTTAACAATCCCATTCCCATACGGCGAAAAAGAAGCCGACGAGTGGCTCGAATTGACCTTGAAGGAAAAAGAAAAATTCGGCATCCACGCCAATTGGGTTATCCGAAATAACAAAGGGAAACTCATCGGTTGCATCGGCAGACAATTGGTGCATGGCACAAACGGACACGCCGATGAAGTGGGCTACTGGCTCGCGCGCCCGTATTGGGGCAAAGGCATTATGACCGAAGTGGTGCAGGTTTTTTGTGATTTTCTTTTTGCGCAAGGCAAACTCATTCGACTTACAGCAGCAGTTTTCGCTTTCAATGCAGCTTCCGCAAAAGTGTTAGAAAAGACTGGTTTTGCACGAGAAGGATATTTAAAAAAACATTATCTGAAAAATGGGGAGTATTTGGATGGGATTTTATATGCGAAGTTGAAAAGTGATTTGTGAATGGCGATTTGTGCGTTCCGAATAACAAATAACCAATCACAATTTACAAATTCGGCATCTTTTCAAACCACGGCTGCGCTTGTTCCAACTGCCCCGCCAATTGAAACAAAATATCTTCCCGTCCTAACTCCGCTACAAACATCACCCCAACTGGCAAATTTTCCGCCGTCCAATGCAGTGGCACTGACATCGAAGGTTGACCCGTCATATTCGTTATCGCCGTGTGCGGAATGTAGGAAAACGTTTTATCCGCTAACGGTCCGACCATCGCTTTGAGCGCGCTGCCCAAACCAAGTTTATTGATTAAATTTAGCGAGGTAATTTCAGTAGCAGAAGGTTGCAACGCGCCAATTTCAAACGGCGGCATGGAAAGCGTCGGCGTGAGTAGTAAATCATATTTTTGATGGAAAGCGCCCATGCGACGCGCGAGGTCATTCCAGCGGCGTTTTTGTATTGTAAAATCTTTGGCAGAGAATGTCCGACCCAACAAATTCAACGCATACGTCGTCGTTTCTACATCTGATGGACGCGCTTTGCGACCTAAATGTTTACTCAAATCTTCTAAATCTGCCGCGACTTCTGCTACAACCATCATTAAAAAAACTTCTGTCAAATCTTCTTTTTGATACGGCAATGCGACTTCTTCGACTTTGTGACCGAGACTTTCCAATAACTTTGCCGCATTTTCAGTCGCCTTAATACATTCGGGATGAATCTCGTGTCCTAACGTATGTTTATTAGAAAAGCCGATTTTCAAAGACTTCGGGTCGGTCTGCGCTTCGTGCGCGTAGGGACGTTCCGGCAATTTTGTCAAATACAATTCGCCTACTTCATTTCCAATCACCCAATCCAAAAACGCCGCGCTATCTCGTACCGAGCGACTCACGCAACCTTCTACCACTGCCCCACTCCACCACTCGCCTGCGGGATTGCCCAAAGTCACGCGTCCACGTGAAGGTTTTATACCAAACAAGCCATTGCAAGAAGCTGGAATGCGAATCGAACCGCCGCCGTCACTCGCCGTTGCAATAGGCGCAATGCCCGCCGCCACTGCCGCGCCCGAACCACCGCTTGAGCCGCCTACTGTACATTTAGTGTTCCAAGGATTGCGCGCCGGACCAAAAAATTTAGATTCGGTGTAAGGGGTGAGACCAAATTCAGGCGTGTTGGTGCGTCCTAAAAAAGTAAAACCACCGGCTCGAAATTTTTGTGTTAGAATGCTATCTTCCGTAGAAACATATTTTTGAAAACCTTTGCAACCACGCCGCAGGGGTGTTCCTTTGATATGAATACCCAACTCTTTTATCAGAAACGGCACACCTGCAAAAGGCGTACTAAAATCTGTATTTTTTGCCATCTGTCGAGCGAGGTCATACATTTTAAAAGTGATGGCATTAATCGCGGGATTGACCGCTTCGGCACGTGCGATGGCGATTTCGGTGAGTTCTAAAGGAGTGACTTCTCGCTCTTTTACCAATTCTACAAGCCCGAGTGCGTCAAATTTTCGGTATTCTGTAAAGGTCATGGTTCAGGTGTAATTGGTGATTGGTTATTCGTTATTTAGCGCATGTTACTTATGGCTCCCACAGGTTTCGCAGATGACGCAGATTTTTATTTTTTCCTGTCACTTAGTCACTAATTCTCTTGGTCTCCAAGTCATTCCGTCTCCCCTACGCTTGCGCAATTGGCGTGTTAAAATTCATCGGCGGAAATGGCGGCTGCTCTGGTTCTTCGATAAATCCAAATTGTGCTTCATACTTTCGTAAATTATCAGCCAACGCATTCAACAAACGCTTGGCGTGCTGCGGCGTGAGAATGATGCGGGACTTCACTTTTGCCTTTGGAACGTTGGGCATAATGCGCACAAAATCCAGCACAAATTCCGACGGAGAATGCGAGATGATAGCGAGATTAGAATAAACGCCCTCCGCGATTTCTTCTGATAATTCGATATTAAGTTCGTTGCGATTTTGATTTTTTTTGCTATCTTCCATCATGAATTATTTATTATTTTCGCTATTTATTCCCTTGATTTGAGTGCTATATAGATTTTTTCCTTTTACTCTTGAGTTTTGTCACTTTTTTGCATTGCCCAAAAAAGTAACCAAAAAACGCTAGGTTAATCAATTCGCTCCGCGTGATTAACCGGCAGCCGCCACTGCGTATTGCAAAATATAATAGTACAAATTTAAATCATTCTACTTACAAAATTAAACAACACCTCCGCTCTGCGTGTACCGTCTGGCATCTTCCAATCTGGCATCTATTTCTTGGCAGTTGTTTTTTTACTCATCGTTACTTTTTTTGCAGCCGTTTTCTTCGGAGTAGCCGTTTTTGCTTTCGTCGTTGTCGTCGCTTTTTTCTTCGTCTTTTTCGTAAAAGCGTCGGGTATTTGCGCCTCAATGATTTTTTTCACTTCTTCGAGCGTCAGTTCGGCGGCTTCTTCGTTGGTCATTTTTTTGTCCTCCTTTTTCGGAAGACTAATCATATTTTTACCAAATTTAACAAAAGGTCCCCAACGTCCGTTTTCGATATCAATGCCTTCTGTTTCAAAACGTTTCACATAACGATTTGCTTCCTTTGTGGTTTTGGCTTCAATCAATTCGTGCATTTCTTCGTGCGTGATGGTGTCCAAATCATACTTTTTCGGCACATTGATAAACAAATCCTGCCATTTCAAAAACGGACCAAAACGCCCTTTGCCCTTGCCAATCGGGAAACCTTTGTACGTGCCGACGGGTGCTTCTTCGCGGAGTTTCGCTTCTACAATTTCGATGGCTCGCTCTGGTGTAATCGTCATCGGGTCTTCGCCCCGTGGAATGGAAATGAATTTCTCGCCAAACTTTACATACGGACCAAAGCGTCCCGTGCCAATTATTAGTTCTGCCTCTTTATAATTTCCAATCACTTTGGGCAATTGAAATAATTTCATCGCCTCGTCAAATGTAATGGTATCCACCGATTGACCGGGCTGCAAATTGCCATAACGCGGCTTCTCCCCTTCTGCGAGTTCGTCTGGCGCGCCGATTTGTATCACTGGACCATTGCGTGACATACGCGTGAGCAAGGTGCGACCCGTCGCAGGGTCTTTTCCCAAAACTCGTTCTCGGCTTGGACGCTCGGCATTTTCAATCGTCTCTTCCACCACTGCATGAAACGGATGATAAAAATCTTTCAACATTGCCGTCCACTGCCGATTCCCGTTGGAAATATCGTCGAATTGCTTCTCAATGTCCGCCGTGAATTGATAATTCATAATTTCTTGAAAATGCTCATCCAAAAACTCACTCACGGTGATGCCCATATCTGTCGGCACGAGTTGACTTTTAATCGCACCCGTTATTTCTTTATCTTCCTTCTTGTCAATTTTATCGTTTTTCAAAGTCAGCACCGCAAACTTACGCTCTACGCCATCGCGCGTCACTTTTTCCACATAACCTCTGCCCTCTTCCATGATGCGACTGATGGTCGGCGCGTAAGTCGAAGGTCGTCCGATACCCAATTCTTCTAATTTTTTCACCAAACTCGCTTCCGAATACCGTGCTGGCGGACGCGTGAATCGCTCAGTCGCCGTCATTTTATTCAAAGGCAAAACCTGATTTACTTTCAACGGCGGTAGAATTCCTGCTGCATCCTCGTCGTCTTCATCGTCTTTAGATTCTAAATACACTTTTAAAAACCCGTCAAATTTCAACACTTCGCCTTCTGCTACCAGATTCTCTGTTGGCATCGTAGAAATGCCAATTTTCACAATGGTTTTTTCCAGAATCGCATCCGCCATTTGCGAGGCAATCGTGCGCTTCCAGATGAGTTCATACAAACGTTGTTCGTCTCGCTCGGCACTTACAATTTGCTTTTCGATGTACGTCGGGCGAATGGCTTCATGCGCTTCTTGCGCATTGGCAACTTTATTTTTGTACTGCCGGGTTTGGACGTACTGTTTGCCGTAACTTTTTTCAATTTCGGCTGCAATGGCTTGAACAGCAGTCTCACTCAAATTCGTAGAATCGGTTCGCATGTAGGTGATGTGACCGGCTTCGTACAGGCGTTGAGCGACTTGCATCGTGCGATTGACAGAGAAAAATAGTTTGCGACTGGCTTCTTGTTGCAAAGTAGAAGTCGTGAACGGCGCGGCTGGACGGCGTTTCACGGGCTTCACTTCAATATTATTAATTTTAAAAGTCGCGCCGATGCAATTATTCAAAAACGTAAACGCCTCTTTTTCCAAATCAAATCGAGCGGGCGACTCCGCTTTCAACGCCACCGTTTTGCCTTGTTCGTTTTTAACATCAAATAGGGCGGCAATCTTATAAAATGGCTTCGTATCAAATTGTGTAATTTCTCGCTCGCGCTCCACCACGAGTTTCAACGCTACCGATTGCACCCGACCCGCGGACAACTTACCACGAATTTTTTTCCACAGTACACCTGACAATTCATACCCAACCAAACGGTCGAGCACGCGCCGTGCCTGTTGCGCATTCACGAGGTCAATGTCCAACGTGCGAGGTTGTAAGACGGCTTTTTGAATGGCAGGTTTCGTGATTTCGCGGAAGACAATTCGTTTGGTCGTTTTTTCATTCAACCCCAACACCTGACACAAATGCCAAGAAATCGCTTCGCCCTCGCGGTCTTCGTCCGTTGCGAGCCACACTTCGTCCACTTTTTTCGCTATTTCTTTCAATTCCTTGATAACCCGCTGTTTATCAGGAGAAATCACATACTTCGGCGCAAAATTATTGGCGATATCAACGGCGCCCTCGTTTTTTTCCAAATCGCGCACGTGCCCGTAGCTCGACTTGACCGTAAAGTCCGCGCCCAGAAACTTCTCAATCGTCTTGGCTTTCGCCGGCGACTCCACTATTAATAAATGCTTTGGCATACGTTCAGGGTTGTTTTTGTAAGGTACCAGATGTTGAGATGCCAGATGCCAGATTTTCAAAGTCTAAGAGATAAGCGAGTATTGGCACATTAGCAAATGAACACATTGGCACATTGAAAATGCGTAAACTGCCCAATTGTTGTACAATGGGTATAAACTTTCAGCGGCAAAAATATTGAATTGTTTGAGGTTTTGTGTTTTTCGTTTTTTATTTCTTGTTTTTTGTTGGAGGCTGTAGGAAATAACCTCGGCTTTTTACATAGAAAGGATAGTTGAATTGCTTACTTTTGAGCAGTATAGAAAACCCTATTGCCCAAACAAAACTCGCCCCTCGTGCTGCTCCATCGGATATTATATTGCCTTCTATTTCAGTGTCTTCTTTGCCCATATAGTATTGCACAATCCTATTTATCCTATCAAGAATACAAATTTATTACGCTTAATGCGAATCAAAAACTATCCAATCCTAAAGTAATTGATCTTTTTCAAGATCGTTATGGCTTTGTTTGGGTTGGTACAGGCAATAATTTATATCGTTATGATGGAAATGAATTTATCCCTTTTCGTAATATTCCTGAAGATTCGGAAAGTTTAAGTTCTAATAATATTTCGCAGGAAGCTTTTCAAGAAGATAAGGAAGGAAATTTATGGGTTGCCACTTTTGACGGAGGACTAAATAAATTCAATAGAAAAACAGAAAAATTTCAGCGGTTTCAATCAAATACCCAAAATAAAAATAGTTTATCTTCTAATTCTTTAAATGCCATTATAAGCGATGGTAAAAATGGATTATGGATAGCAACCGTAGGAAAAGGATTAAACCATCTCCAATTTGGGGATTCCACTCTATGCACAATTTACCATTCAAAAACCAATAGCCCGGATACTTTAGCGGGAAGCAATACCATTGTGAGTTTATTAAAAGATAAACAAAATAATTTATGGATTGGAACAAATAACGGGGTCAGTCGTCTTGATGTAAATAATCAAAGTTTTGAGCGCCACCAACCCAATATGTTGAATAAAGGGAGCTTGAGCGGTGCATTTGTTACTGGTATTTTGGAAGATAAACAAGGGGATATATGGATTGCAACTAATAATGGATTGAATCTATGGAATGCAAAAGAGAAGGCATTTACAAAAATATCTCCCAAAGAACATCTCCCAGCTTTATCAGGAAACTATGATTACATACTTGAAATAATACAAGACAAACAAGGCACAATATGGCTGGGTACTTTAGCAGGTTTAGTATCTTATGACGCGATTACTAAAGTGTTTCGAGCCTACTTAAACAACCCTAATGACCCTTTTTCCATTGTTAAAGGTTCTGTGTATGCTTTGATGGAAGATAGTGCTGGTAATGTATGGATTGGCGCAGATAAAGGAATCAGTATTTTAAACCGAACTTCCGCTTTATTGAATGGGGTAGATTTTCTGCCTTTACAACGTGTATTTAAGCAAATAGTCGGCGATAACGGCATCCGATCTGTATTACAAACCAGTCATTTATTTTGGATAGCCACTCAAAAAGGGCTTTTCAAATACACTTATCCGGCACCTCCCGAACTTTTTATGGAAGGAGACT